>JBAWZJ010000287.1:0-2736 GCA_037143085.1 Parachlamydiaceae bacterium
TTTTTTATTTGTAGATAAATTATTTAAAAAAAATAAGCGTGCGTAAGGTGAGTTACTCATATAGAACAAGGCTTGTTAGAGGGGATAAAAAAAATTAACGAAGCCGATATTGATTTGCTTTTGAATCATGCTGAAACAGATTTCCAAAAGGACTTGGCTGAGAAAATAGCAGAACGTATAAACATTTTAAAAGGATTAGGATAATTTCTATGGCAAATCCAATAAGACATGATAGTGTTCGTGTACAGTTTTATCACAAACTTGATGATAATCTAAGATTTGAAGGTGGTGATGACCAGTATGATCTCATTGGCCGTTTCTATGAAACAATTAGGAGGGAAGACCCTGATTTTATCTTTCCTGAATTAGATACTCTTTTACAAATGCGCAAAGATAAAAATAAAAAATTCACAAAAGAATTTAAGTTTTTAAAAGAGACGATTCGGGATGTCGTCAAACAAAAGCTTCAAGGAAAGTAATACCCAAGGTGTCAAATTAAGGGTTTCTTAAAGCAGAGAAAGTTTTAAAAAGAGATTTTCGAAACAGATATTCAATGAAGTAGATCGCTCTAAGGATAGACGTGTCTCTCGTATTGCCTTCTGCACTTTCTCCAAAGGAAGAGATACCCCCTTTTCAAAAGCCTGCTTACTGGTCTCCATGTAGTCGCGGTGGATCAGTAAAGAGGTATGGCCATTTGTGCCGATTAACTGCAGGTCACGATACCATCCATGGATGACATCAAAAAGCAACAAGGCTTCATGCATGGCATGCATCATTACAGCCCCTTCGACCTCTTTTTCTATACTTTGTTTCTGAACAGCCGACATCCCTTCTTGATAACCTTCCTGCAGTTCCTTGCGAGCTTCTATCTCGACTTGCTTCTTGCTTTCCTCTATCCCCTCAGCTACTTGCTGTGCTATGCCACTCAGCTGTTTATAGGTTTCGACTTTTCCACTAGCTAAAAGGTTTAAGATGACAGCTCGAAGAGGATTCACACCGTTATTGACCATGCGGATTGCTTTGCCAATAGACCCTTCCACCATCGCTGCGATATGGTTGGTTTCGAGGTTGAATTTTTCGGATAGAAAAGCTGCGACTTCACTCTCTTTCAGTGGATGAAAAAACAATTTACGACACCGAGACAACACCGTTGGTAGTAAGGCTCCGGGATTGTTGGAAAGGAGAACGATTAGGGAATCTTGGGCGGGCTCTTCAAAAGTCTTCAATAATGCATTGGCACTTGAAGGCAACATCCTATCGGCATCGTGGATAATAAAAATTTTCCACTTAGCTTCAAAGGGTGCAAAATAAACTTCTTCACTGAACTGTCTCATTGCTGCAATCGTGTGCATTCCAATTTTACCTTCAGGCCTGTAAATATGGATGTCCGGGTGGTTTCCTGACTCAATTTTGTGGCGGTGACTACCTGTTGGATCATCAGCGCAAATGAGTTCTTTTGCGAAAGCTTCGGCAAAAAGCCCTTTGCCAATTCCTTCCGGACCGGCAAACAGCAGAGAGTTTCCTACTGTTTTGCGACTAATCGTTTGTTTAAGATAATGTTTGATGTGGTCATTACCAATGATATGGTCAAACATCGACCGTGCAGCTCCCCATAACAATACTTAAGGCTTCATTAGCAACTACATTTAAAGGCATGCTGGCATCAATCCGATGAAAACGTTTAGGTTCCTGCTTTGCCATTTCTAAGAAAGCGTTGCGAACACGTTGGTGAAACTCGAGTTTTTCCGCTTCGATACGATCAACTTCACCTGCAGGGGCGTTATCCTTAGTCACTTTGAGTCTCCGTTCTAAGCCTATTTTAGGGTCGACATCGAGATAAAGGGTGATCTCCGGCGAAACATTGCCGCAGATGCTGTCACACAACGCTCGTACCCAATCAACGCCAAGTCCTCGTCCGGCGCCTTGATACGCAACAGAGGAATCATTGTAGCGATCGCAGATAACACAAGATCCTGCTGCAATCGCTGGATTAATAACTTCTTCAATATGTTGTGAACGTGCAGCGAGAAATAAAAGCAACTCAGCTTTTGTTCCAATAGAGACCGTCGATTGACGGGTCAATAGCCATTCGCGCATCGCCTCGCCAAAGGGGGTGCCTCCGGGCTCTCGTGTTATCACAACAGAGATACCCTTGGCGGAGAAAGCCTCTTCCAACGTCTTAATCAACGTTGTCTTTCCGGCTCCCTCCCCTCCCTCAACGGTAATGAATCGAGGAAACTGATGTTTAGCTTTGTTCATCATCCGTCACATGGCTTTCTTGCAACTCTTCATCTGCTACTGCAATTACTTCATCTGGAATCTGATTTTCAGAAACTGGTGCTTGTTCTGGAATTCCTTCACTTCCTATGCTGCTGCCACCAGTGTCTTCAATCTTTTGGATTGCGACAAGGTGATCTTCATCACGCAAATTGACCAACTTAACGCCTTGGGTATTGCGTCCCATGACACGCAGATCGCGCATGCTGATCCGCACTGTTTGTCCTGAAGATGAGATCATGACCATGCCATCTTTATCTGTAACGCAAATAGCTCCAATGACACTACCATTTCGATCGCTGGTGATGATTGAACGGACGCCGACGCCACCGCGGTTGGTTTGGCGAAAATCTTCGACTAGAGAACGTTTGCCGAAGCCATTTTCACAGACAACGAGCACCGTTTCATCGCCATTAACCACTTCGCAGCCGACGATGAAATCTTTCTCGTCTTTTAAGG
>JBAWZJ010000288.1:0-2730 GCA_037143085.1 Parachlamydiaceae bacterium
TTTAAGTAAATGAGATCTATATCAAAAATTAGAGTTTAGGGACACACCCTAGTACGTTGTTAAGATCAAATTTTAGGGTTTGGCTGCGCCAAAGCCCCGCGGTTGAATCGATCGAAAAAAGGGTTGTATTGACTAATACTACCCCTTTTTTGATCGTTCAACCCCGGGAGCTTTCGCGCTAGCCAAACCCTAAAATTTGATCTTAACAACGTACTAGTCAATCACACCAATCACATAGTTGCGGAAAATTCCTGAAGGAATCATGCCTAGATGTGTTTCAAGAGATAGCGGTTGTCCAGATCTAGTCTTTATCGATAGGTACGCTTTTGTTTCGCTATGAGTCCTGAGATCGGCGATTCCTTGGTTCCACAGGCTTACGTCGTGTAAGATGTCAGAGAAGTTTTGGACAAATTTTTCAGGACTCCACCCAGTTTGTTCTTTGATTCTATTGCTTGCAAATAGGAGGAGATTTTCCTTAGGAGAGTAAAGTAAGATTGTTCCTGACTCACCCCTTAATCTGTCGCAAAGACGGCGGAGATCTAGGCTGTAGCTATCTGCAGGTGATTCCATAAATGAATAAAGTTGGCTTCCAAATCGTTGCGATCCCATAATTTTTTGGGCGATATCGAGGCAGCGCTTGAGTTGTATGGATGTACTTTGATTTGGTTGAGAAGGAGGTTTCTCTTGTGGGGTTTCGATAGAGATGGTTGGAACAGCTGGTTCCCTTGTTGTTGTCAAGGCTCTTGACGATTCGAGGTGCGATTCAGCAAAGTGCAATAAAGTCTTGATTTCATGAGTGAGGTCTCCAACTTTTTTCTCAAGATGGACGATCTCTTGTTGTTTTTGTTCGACCAGGTTTTTTTGTTCGACAATATCGCCTTGAAGTTCCCGGATCTGTCTTTGTTGGTGCTCGAGATGTTGGGAAGAGGTCTGTTGCAGTTGTGCTAACTCCTCTTTTATCTTTCCAATTTGCTGTTGATCTTGTTTTTTAGCTGTTGATGTTTGGCGAAGTTCTTCTGAGAGAATATCTATTTCTTCAAGTAAACGTATTTGGGCCTTCTGAGCTTCTTCTAGGGAAAGTTTAGTGATGTTATACTCTTCAGGATCGATTGATGAGTGGTCTTCAGTTGGTGTTTCAGGATGTTTTATTTCGATTTCTCTGATAGGGCTTATCGTAAGGCCTGTTTCCCACTTTGTCATCATCAAGAAAAGGCCTAAGGAACCAAATGCAGCGAGAAAAATTCCTGAACTTAAAAAAAGCCAATCATTTCCTTTGTTTTCCGACATAGCCTTATAGAGAATTAACAAGACAATAGGCAGCATATAAAAACATATGCTGGCCCACAAAAGGCGATAGCGAGAAAATATTACTTTAGATTTCATGGCATTTATGATTAAATTGATTACGGAACAGGAAAGAAATAAACTAAGTGGTTAGCCTGAGCAGAAGCTTTATCCGTTAACCTATCGTTAGCTTTATTTCTTTTTAGTTCCTATATCGAACGTGACTCAAAGGCTGGCTTTTCTAGCTCCGCAAAATCCCCGGGGGGTTGGCACTCTAGGAACGCCAACTTTTGAGCCACATTCGATATAAGTTTGCATTATCTAGTCTTTTGATAATTTTTGCCGAGAAGAAATGTTTAAAAAAGCAAATAAAGTGTGGAAAAGCCTTGGTCCTGGGCTAATAACTGGGGCAAGTGATGATGATCCATCCGGAATTGCGACATATTCGCAGGCTGGCGCTCGCTTTGGATTGCAGACTCTTTGGTTATCTTGGTTAACACTTCCTTTAATGATCGTTGTTTTAGAAATGTTTGCTCGCTTGAGTCTAGTCACTTCGAAAGGGTTGGCTTCAAACCTTAAGGAACACTATCCTTCATGGTTAACGTATGCTGTGATCATCTTGATCTTTCCGGTTATCGTCTTCAATATAGCAGCGGACCTTTCAGGCATGGATGCAGTTTCCAGGCTTCTATTCCCTGAAGTTCCTGAAGGAGTTTTCTCTGCGATTTTTGCTTTAATCTTGATCGTGTCGCTTGTTTTCTTTTCGTACGAAAGGATCGCTTCAATATTAAAATGGCTTTGTCTTGTTCTAGGAGTCTATTTTGTCGTGCCATTTTTAGTAGAACAGGATTGGGGTTCTATTTTCATGGCGACAATACTCCCTAAAATTACTTGGAGCCATGACTACCTCTATATCGTTGTCGCTATTATAGGGACGACAATTTCCCCTTATCTGTTTTTTTGGCAAAGTGCGATGTCTTTAGAGCACAAAAAACATCGCAAGGTATTGCTCACAATTGAACCTGAAATGGAGGAGATGAAGCTAGACATCAATGTGGGCATGATTATCTCCAATTTAGTGATGTTTTTTATCATTTTGACAACAGCTTCTGTTCTTTTTCCCGCTGGCATTACGAACATCGAAACGGTAGAGCAAGCGGCAGCAGCAATTAAACCGCTTGCGGGAAATAATGCATATCTTCTATTTGCTCTAGGAGTGATCGGAACGGGATTATTGTCGATACCTGTTTTGGCAGGATCAATCTCATATTTTTTGAGCGATGCGTTCGATCTCGATGGAGGCATTGATAAGCACTGGGGAGAAGCAAAAAGCTTTTATTTATGCATGGTGGGCTCTATTTTTCTGGGGTTTTCTTTCAGTTTATTAGATATCCCCCCAGTAGCATTTTTGATTTATACAGCCGTTGCTTATGGAATCCTCAGCCC
>JBAWZJ010000289.1:0-2726 GCA_037143085.1 Parachlamydiaceae bacterium
AGCGTCAAATGAGCCCATATGTCCCGGGATGGCAAAGTAGGTGCATTACTGTTTTAACGGCTTTCCTTTTAGTTGGATTTGACCACAGGCTGACGCCTGTGGCTACATGCTTGCACCGCTTCGCGGTTGTTTCATCCGTTGCAAAAAACCACGAAGTGGTGAAAGCATGTAGCCACAGGCGTCAGCCTGTGGTCAATTCCACCCAAAAATAGAACCGTGAATACGGTGACAGGGATTTGTTACCAATTAAACTGTAGGGATAGACCGATTATTTATTTGGAGAGATTTTTTTGTGCTGCTGCCCAATTGTCAGGGAGCAGTTCGTCAATCTTGTCAGCGCTATGGCTCATTAGCCTACGCATTACATCTTCAAGGTAGTCTCTTGGGTTGACACCAAGAGCCCTGCAGGTTTGAATCAATGAATAGATTATTGCAGCCGCCTCTCCACCATCTTCACTTCCCACAAACAACCAATTTTTACGGCCAATTGCAAGAGGACGGACAGCGCGCTCTGCTACATTATTGTCTAAACGTGCAAAGGGATGGGAAATATAGTTTTTCATATAAGGTATCAACCCGCAAAAATAGCCTAAAGCTTCTTTTAGCTTAGATTTTGGCAGAATTTTTCCATCAATAAGTTTTTCCTTAATGGCTTTGATCAGTTCATCAATAATCGGTTCTTCTTTTTCCTTGCGAATTCTCAAGCGTTCTTCAGGGCTTCGTGCCCATGCTACTCTGTCAAACATGAAGAGACAGCGAATCCTTCTTAATACCCATTCACGAAATTTGGGATCTCCTGCTTCCGCTTCGAAGAATTTTCTCCGAATATGACTCCAACATGGACACCAGATGAATTGTTTTGCATTCGCCAGTGCTTCATAGGCCCCATATTTATCAGAATGCAACACTCCATTGTAGCCCTGCAGAATCTTGGTCACATTGCAATGTTTTCGATTCTCATAAAAATCGTAGATTCGATATGAGGGATTCTGGGCAAGCCCCCCGGCTAATACCCACATAAAAGCTGTTTGAGTTTTCCCCTTGCCTGGAGCTAACATCTTTATAGGTGTCTCATCAATAAAGATGTTTCCACTTTCCAGTATCCTTTCAACCATAGCTCCATATAAAGGTTTCAGAGCCATTCCAACCCGGACAACCCATTGGCAAAGAATTTGTCTACTTATAAGGATTCCTTCTCGTGAAAGGATTTCACATTGTCTATAGAGAGGTAAATGGTCGCCAAATTTCTTAACTAAGATATCAGCCAAAAGGCTTTCATCTGCTACGCAGCGCTCCAGAAGTGATTCGGGTAAAGGAGCCGTCATAATCCCTGCATCTGGATTTTTAGGTACGGCATACTTGGGGCGGATAATTTCTTTGATGAAGTAACTGCCTGGTTTGTGAGCGAGTTTGCGAGTGATTTCTTCGCCAATTTTAACCAACGATTCACCAGTTTGTTCGCATCGTTTTTTCTCTTCAGGAATGTCGATCATGCGTGTTTCTACGGGTAAATTATCCGGTAAGGTGATTGCATCCTTACCGTTGCGGTTTGGTTTTTTACGCTGATGGGGACGGATAGTTTTAGTTTCTGATTTATCTTCCGTAGCAAGCTGCTCCATCCCCGGGAGGTTCGGCTGTTCTTCATTTATGGTTTTTTCGGATTTCTGTCCAAATACTTGACGACGCAACCACTCGAACTGTTCTTTAACAAGTTTGAGCTGACTCTTTAGTAACTCATTTTCGTCTCTTAGATGGGAGACTTCAGTCTGATATTGTTCTAGTGTAATTGTAAGCGTTGTCATATGCCCCAGATTATACCAAAGAGGCACTTAAACTTGAAGATAAATCTGCAAAAAAACAGAAAAATATCAAGCCAAAAAATCGCATCAATTTATCTGAAAACGCTTCTGCATACGTTGCGGAGTTACCCCTTCCAACATCATCAAAAATTCCCTTCGCTCCAATATTATTTTCCCTGTATTGCCTCTGGAAAAAGATCCTTTCTCAAGACGCTTGTACCAAATAGCCAACCCGTCTCCATCCCAGTAAAGTACTTTCATGCGGTCACGACGTTTGTTCAGGAAAATGAAATAACCACCTCCCGTCACCTCCTGCTGAAAATAGCCTTCCACAATTACACATAAACCCTCAAATCCCTTACGCAAATCAACAGGATCTCGATGCAGAAAAAAACGGGAACTACCCGTAAGAGCCAACATCAGATCTTTTGCAAAGTTTTAAGACAGCTCATCAGAGATTCGGGGTGGAATCCTTTTGAAAGATGGACACTGACACCTCTGTATTCAATCGAAATTCCAGAGACCGATGGGCTATTGTCGACAAGCTCCACGAACTTATCGGGACTTGCTGTAATAGTTTTTGGAGAAGGCGTTAATTTGGTTCTCCAGTAGTAGAACGTATGTATAGCCAATCCCTGTTCCTGACACCATTTTACCGACGACAGCCCGCTTAATTTCCATTGCTCAAGTCTGTGCATCCAATGCGTTTTAAGGGTATTACTTGCTGCTGGCATGATTTCCTCCTTTGGTTTGGAGGGTTACCATATCAGGTTTGACGGTCGCCGCAAAGATGGCTACATTTGACGCTTACCCTCTAGTTTACATTTAGTTTATCCCTGTTGGAGGACGGCGTGGATATGAGATTTCGTGCAATGGACGTGAAAATGTTAAAAAAATATTACCCTGATGATATGAAGGTCCTTGAAG
>JBAWZJ010000290.1:0-2693 GCA_037143085.1 Parachlamydiaceae bacterium
GGCGGGCTGTACGAACTTCAGGTCTTCCTGTAAGAAATATCTTAAGTTCAGCCTTAGGGAATACAACAGTTCCCATATCCCTACCTTCAAAAACGGCATTCACGCCAACAGCTGAGCTCCTCTGAAGTGCAACAAGCTTTTCCCTTACCGCAGGGATAGCCGAGACTTTCGACACGCCGGATGTCACTTCATGGCCGCGAATATGAAGCGAAATATCTTCTTCTTCGACGTAATAATAACGATCTCCTCGACGGATTTTAACTTCAAATGTGAAATCTTTTAAAAAATTGATAAGGACTTCCGAGTTATCAACATCAATATGGTTCTTTTGGATCGCGTAGGTGATGCATCGATACATTGCGCCGGTATCAAAATAAATGTATCCGATCTCATTCGCCAACCGCTTTGCTATTGTACTTTTTCCCGTCGCAACGGGGCCGTCTATGGTGATGATCACTTGTTACCTATCCTTCATATGTCTTTAAGAAGATATACACTAATGGTGCGCTAAAAACAAGCGAATCGACGATATCCAAGACACCCCCAAGCCCAGGTAGTTGGTTACTATCTTTGATGCCCCCGTCCCGTTTTAAAAGAGATTCTGAGAGGTCACCAAACTGGGCGAAAATACCGATCCCGGCACCAAGCCAGATACTTTGCCATAATGTAAGTCCAAAAGCATCGGCGTCAAAAGCTGTAGCTAAAGTCCTAATGGCGACACTCGCGCAAATAGCTGCAAAAAGACCGCCCAATGCTCCTTCCCACGTTTTCTTGGGACTAATATAAGGAGCCAGTTTCTCCTTGCCGAATGCTTTACCGATGAAAAAACCACCGGTATCGGTCATCTTCGTAACTGTGATAAGATAAAACAACCACCAACGCCCGTCTTGCGCTCCATTTTCACTGAAAAAATAGATGATCCTGATCATGCAGCTGAGAGGTACTGCTAAATAAATGATCGAAAACATCGTAGCTGATAGATTAAGCAGCGGTGAGGAACCCTTAGAAAAATAATAAAAGAAGCAGCTAAGGAGTGAAATCAATAAGATAAGCTCCGGTAGCATCGCAGCTGCGTGATATTGTGTATCTGCAGCAACAGCCATCGTATATAAGCCTCCAAATGTTAAGCCGACTTTCATCGCGGGTTCTAATCCCTTTGCTCGGTAAATTTGGTAAAGCTCCCACATGGCGATGCAAATAATGCCCGCAATGAAGGCTGCAAAAAAAGGTATAAATACTGGCACTGGCGCTAAAAAGATCATAATTAGCGCTACTAAGGTGCCAATACCGCTGACTGCAAGTCGTTGTTGCAGTGGCGTAAAATTTGTAATCACGATTTTCCCCCTAAGCGGCGTTCCCGCTTTTGGAACTCTATTACAGCATCAAGTAGATGATTTTGAGTGAAATCAGGCCACAGGACGTTTGTAACATACAGTTCCGTATATGAAAGTTGCCACAACAAAAAGTTGCTAATCCTCATTTCTCCGCTCGTTCGAATGAGTAGGTCAGGATCGCCCCAAGGTGCTGTGTCGAGATGATCTGCGATCATCTCTTCTGTTATCTGTTTTGTTTCATTTTTTTCCAAGATCTTTTGCACAGCTCGGCAGATCTCATTACGTCCACCATAATTTAATGCTAAGATCATGTCAATTCGGTTACAATGAGCTGTTTTTTCTTTTGAATCTTTAATCGTAGTAATGACGTTTTCGGGAAGGGAAGAAATGTCGCCGATGGTATTTAGCTTAACTCCCTCAGCAATCATTTCAGGAGTCTTTTCTTTTAAAAATTCTTCTAAAAGCCACATTAAAGCAGCGACTTCTTCTTGTGGTCGGTTCCAATTTTCTGTAGAGAAAAGGTAAAATGTGATCGCCCGTATCCCCATTGCTTTAGCAGCTTTTACCGTATCAATGAGAATATTAGCCCCGGCACGGTGCCCTCGTTCATGGTGCTTATCTTGCTCACGAGCCCAACGGCGGTTCCCATCGGGAATAATGGCGACGTGTTGTGGAACACGGCTTTTTTCAATTATCGTAAGTTGTTCTTGAGAAAAAGGTAAGACCGCAGGTTCTAGGTTCATTTATCAGCTATTAGTCTCCAGCCTTTAAAACTTCCATGAAGGCACTTTGAGGAATATTTACTCTGCCGATCTCTTTCATCCGCTTTTTCCCTTCCTTCTGTTTCTCCCAGAGCTTTCTTTTCCGGCTGATATCCCCGCCATAACATTTTGCTGTGATGTTCTTAGTGATCGCTTTGATCGTCTCGCGAGAAATGATCTTACCACCGATTGCAGCTTGCACAGGCACCTTGAAAAGCTGTTGAGGAATAACTTCGACGAGTTTAGCGCAGATGGCACGCCCTTTTCCTTCAGCTTTTGACCGGTGCACAAGACATGAAAAAGCGTCTACAGGCTCTTCGTTTACTCGAATTTCCAACTTAATGATGTCGCCCTTCTCGTACGAGTCGAATTCATAGTCAAATGATCCGTACCCACGGGTGAGAGACTTTAATTTATCGCTGAAATCGGTAATGATCTCATTCAGAGGCAAGCGGTAGGTCAATAATAGGCGGTGAGCATCTAATGTTTCCGTTTTGACACACATTCCCCGCTTGTCCATTCCTAGATTCATCAACGCGCCAAGATATTCGGAAGGGATAATGATATGACTTTTTACCCAAGGTTCCTCGACGAATTC
>JBAWZJ010000291.1:0-2686 GCA_037143085.1 Parachlamydiaceae bacterium
GCCGAAATGTTCCTCCGTTTGCGTAAGGTGAGTAACTAAGGTTTTCTCAATATTATCCCCTCTATTTGAATTGAAAAGCGGGCAAAATAATCAAAAAAATCGATGAACCCTTAGTTATGCAAGAGGTCTATTGATTATTAAATGCTCTAATTGTTAGTCTCCCAGTGTCTATCTGCTTCCTATTGAAAGGTAAATTTTTTGGCTAGCGTGAAAGCCCCCGCGGTTCGATCGATTATAAAGCGCGTTGTATTAATTCAGCACAGCGAGCTTTACGATTTTTTTATCCCGGGGCTTTGACGCACCCAAAATCCAACTTTCAACTGGAACCAGTATAGTCTAGACACTAGATGAATACGAGTCTCTATGACACACACACAGCAACAGCTCGATGATATTTCTCTTTTTTCTTTCAAAAGAGAACTTTCTGGATATTCTTGGGATACCTTTGCTCAAGATTCTGCGGCTGCTTTTTCTGTGGCACTTCTTACCGTTCCTCAAGCAATGGCGTATGCATTGCTTGCTGGCTTGCCTTTGAGTGCAGGGATATTTGCTGCCGTTTACTCATCCATTATAGCTGCTATCTTTGGATCTTCTCGCCATTTGATTGTCGGGCCTAGTAATGCCATTGCCATTTTAATCCAAGCGGGAACCGCTGAGTTGTTGTTTACCTATTACCGAGGGGTAGAAGGGTTTGAGAAAGAGATGTTGGCACTGCAGATATTGACACAGCTCACGATGCTTGTGGGGATTATACAAGTTTTGGTTGCAGGCTGTAAGTTAGGGCGTCTTACCCAGTTTGTGAGTCATTCTGTTGTTATCGCGTATATTACTGGGACGGTTCTCGCTGTTTTTGTTAATCAGTTATTTACATTTTTAGGTGTTCCCAGTAATTCTGGGGGACAATCGATTTATGAAAGAGCCTTTTATTTAGCCACCCATCTAGGACAGATCCATTGGCCGACCGCTGTTGTAGGAGGTGGATGTCTTGCATTATTGCTTATTTTGCGGCGGATTGATAAAAGCATTCCAGCGCCCGTTATTACTCTCGTCTTAGCTGCTCTTGTGGTTCATATACTGGGGCATTATCCCTTGGGCTTTATTGCTACCGAGACCGATCAGCAAGATTATTGGCAGCACATTATTCTTGTTGCGAATACAGGACGTTTGAACGATCTTATCCCATCTTTTGCATTTCCCTATTTTGATATGGGATTGTTGAATAATTTGCTTCCCTTTGCTTTTGCTGTGGCATTGTTGAATATTATAGAGACAACTTCGGTGGCTAAAACATTAGCTGTGAATTCTGGTCAGCGCCTATCGGTTAACCAAGAAATTTTTGGAATAGGACTTGGTAACTTATTTTCCTCTTTCATTTCGGCAATGCCTATTTCTGGGAGTGTTTCAAGGAGTGGAGTTAATTATTCTTTGGGAGCTAAGACTCGTGTTGCTGCATTAATGAACTCAATTTTTGTCGCCTTGATAATTTTCAGTTTTAATTTTTTGATTATGCATATCCCTTTAGCCGCATTATCTGCGTTGCTTTTGGTCACGTCGTTTAACATTGTGCAGCCGAGGCAATTTTTTCTTTGCTTAAAAGCAACGAGTTCAGATGCGTTTGTTTTATGGATTACATTATTGGCTTGTATTTTCTTAAGTCTTGACGTGGCCTTTTATATTGGTGTAGCCATTTCAATTACCTTGTATCTTAAGAAAGCGGCTATTCCACAACTTGTAGAGTATGATATAGATGATCATGGAGAGTTGCATCGATTGGATTTTTCCCAGGCGCACGAACATAAGCCTATTCGAGTGATTAAGGTGGAAGGGGAGTTGTTTTTTGGTGCAGCCGATATTTTTCAAACAACATTGAAGACAATAGCTGAGGATGATACCAGTACTAAGGTGATTATTCTTCAGCTTAAAAATGCCCGTGATATTGATGCGACAGCTTGTTTGGCGTTGCATCATTTGCATGGATATTTGAAATCTTCTGGTAGATACCTCGTTGCTTGTGGTATGACCCAGCAGATTTGGGATGTTTTGAGTGATTCTGGGTTAGTTGAACAGATTGGGAAGGAGAATCTTTTCATCTTTGATGAAAGACGTCCACATCAGCATATGACGAAGGCGTTTCATCACGCACGTTATTTAGCTGCCAAAATGGATCAAGATAAAAAGGAACCTTTGGTAGAAGAACCTTTGTTAGAGGTTGTTCAAAATTAAGGAACCGGGTCGTATTTAATCGCGTTGCCGCCCCCATCTAGGGTTATCCGGTACACCCAAGGGTCTTTATTTTCTCTCATTAGACGGTCACATCCCATCGCAACCCCTTGGAAAAAGCCGTATTTCCTCATCGCATCTAGAGTGTATTGAGAGCTACTTGGAATGAAGTTGCTTCTAGGTCCGTCTGCAGGGGAAATTACTTCTTGATGGAATTTAATTAAAACTTCGCCGATCTCTCCGAAAAGTGGCGTGGCGCAATGTTTTTCTGTATAGGAGCATTCTATTTTATGCGGGGCGATGTCGGCATCTTTTCCCCAGGGATCCGCTTGAAGAGAGAGATTCCACAGCACTAGAGTTGTTAGATATAGGTATTTCATTTCTTATGTCCGGTAACGCAAAGATAAGAGCTATGAGCAGTATATTAACATGTGTCCAGATTCAACGCAAAGGCGCAACGTGCTAG
>JBAWZJ010000292.1:0-2682 GCA_037143085.1 Parachlamydiaceae bacterium
TTTACGATCGTCGAATCCCGGGGCTTTGAAGCAGCTAAAAAGTCCAACTTTCAACTGGAATCAGTATATACTGCTCATAGTTCAAAATGAGAAATTTTGAGCTATGAGCAGTATCTTTGATTATTCATTTCAGATTGCCTTGTTAAATCAAACATTTTGTGACTTAAATAAGGGAAGGAATTACCCAGTTTTAATAAGAGGTTGCCGTAGGAAGGGTTCAGCAAAAACTTATGTAAAATTTTGCCCCAAAACATTTGAGAGGAACATCGTTTAACCCACATTTTTTTAAATTCTTGTGTTTGAAAACGGATAGCATATTCTGCTGCTAATCGTCCTCCTAAAACTGCCATTGCCAATCCATTTCCACATGCCGGAGGGATGGTGACTGCTACATCTCCTATAAAATAGGTATCTAGCCAATCGGGTGTTTGTTTGATGCCAAAAGCTGGAATTGCGGCTGACATCCACTGATCAAAAAGATTATTCCCAGCTGAAAGCGAGGTGTGCAGAAATGGATTTTGGGATTTCAAATTTTCTATAAAAAGATGAGGATGACTGAATCTTTCAGCCTCTTTCAAATTTGCAAGACAAGCAACATTATATTTATTATCTCCAATGGGAGCTATTCCCAAATAGGCTCCGGGAAAGGAATACATTTCCAAATTACCTTCTGAAACTATATTCTCAAAATGGGTTTTAAATCCCATATAACACATTTTTGGAGTTTGAGTCGTGTAACTTGGGATGCGTCCTGTCGCTATAATTACATGAGAGGCCTCTAAAATTTCGTCATCTGCAAGTTGGATTAAATGCGCATCGTATGAATTACGTTTTGGCTGAAAGGTTTTGACTTGTGTGTTTGTTCTGATTTTTGCGCCAAGTTTTGTAGCATAATTAGCTAGCGCAGGATCCAATTGAATATGGGACATACCGCCTGCGGGTGTTGGAAAAGAAAAAGTTAGACTACTATTAAAGGTTCTTACAACTGCTTTAGGGATAGGCATTGGATGTATATTCCAGTTGTGTAAATATTTAATACACTCCGGAGAAAGAAACTCTCCACATATTTTGTGAGCAGGATAGGATCCTCCTTCAATCAATAAAGGCTCTTCTCCTAATTCAGTTAATCGAATGGCTGCACATAGACCTGCAACGCCTCCTCCGATGATAACAAACTTGATTTTCATTGTTTAAACTTATATGAAGTATCTATACGCACCACCCATCTAAAAGCCCAATGCCAAGTAATGGAGTAGTGTTCCGTGGGGATCTCGGCGGCTTTTAAATAATAAACCCAATCTTCCTTCTTAAAAGCACGTTTGATGGATAACAAACCATCATGAAAAATAAGGCGATTGCAAAAAATAGGTTTTGCTATTAATGCAAAGGATAAATAGGCCAGCCAATGACGATGCAAATCATTGATGATCATTGTTTTTGCGGCAATTTGATAAGATTTCTTCAAAAAATCGATCAATTGATCATCTTCCAAATGATGACAAACTAGGGTCGATGTAACAACATCAAAGCTATTAGGTGGATAGGATAATTGGTTAGAAGAAGGGACTTCAAATAGGACATTTCCTACATTTGCATTTTGTAGTTTCTTTCGGGCAAATGTAATAGCTTCATTAGAAATATCAATTCCCATTACTTGTGCGTTCGGAAATTGTTTGGCTAGTTCCATGGTGAAATGTCCTCCACCGCATCCTACATCTAAAATGGAGTGAGGCTTTGGAAGTTTGTGAAAAGCTTCAAGAGTTGCTTTGTTGCCTCCTAGATAACGTCCTATTCGATCAAGTTGATTAAGACAATCTTTATATTCTTCTTCGGTATAAAAAGAAGGTCCTAAATCTAATAGCTCAGGTTCGTAAGAGCGCTTCTTATTTTTCATCACACGTTAGACCTTTTTAATAAAATACCCTCTACTGATAATCCTGGACCAAATCCAAGGCCAAGAGTCCATTTTTTTGAACTTTTTTGTTCCAAAATTCTATGCAAGACAAAAAGAAAAGTTGCACTCGACATATTTCCGTAATTGGCTAATGTATCCCAGGATGCTTTTGTAAGCCCCTCTTGTAATTTCAAAGCCTTTTCAATGGCTTGGATAATGGACTTTCCTCCTGGATGAATGGCCCAATCGCAATTTTCATAGGAAAAATCTGAATTGACTAAGGATTGGACAAAAGGAGTGATATGCCGACCTAATAATACGGGAACGGTGTGAGAAAGTTTCATGTTAAAACCGTGATTACCAACTTCCCATCTCATCTTATCTATCGTATTATCAAGTGCTATAGAACCGTTATTGTGAATTTCCCATAAGGGAGTTTCGTATGATTTGGAACCTGCCCCCACAATAACAGCTGCAGCTCCATCTGAAAAAAGAGAGTTTGCCAATATATTATCTAATGTTTGCTCTGCCTGAAGGTGAAGTGAACAGAGTTCCGTGCAGACTAATAGAATGCGGTGTTTGGGATTTTCTTTTGCAAAAGCCTGAGCCACAGAAAGGCCTTTAAATGCCCCAAAGCATCCCATAAAGTTGATTCCAAGCCGCTGTGTAGACGGCTTAAGGTTTAATTGCTGCATGAGATCAAATTCAATGCCTGGAGCCACCATTCCCGTACAAGAAACCGAGATGACATGTGAAATGTCTTCAGACTTTCCTCCCCAGGCTTTTAA
>JBAWZJ010000293.1:0-2673 GCA_037143085.1 Parachlamydiaceae bacterium
CTCCAGTATCGTATCACCCTTTCTTGTTTTTATTCCACGCAATTCCATGCAAAAACTCGCTTTAAATTAAGAAAAAAGATATACTGTTTGCTGTTGAAACGTAAATTTTTTGGCTAGCTTGAAAATTCTCGCGGTTCGATCGATCGTTGCGCCCTAGGGATCTGAAGCTGCAAAAAAACTTCATTTTTCAACAGGCTGCAGTATGTGCCGCTTTCTTCAATTTTAAGGATGAATCACATGTCTTTGAATAACCACTCTCTTGAAAACGCTCCCTACTGGGTGCTTGCTTACTACCATCTTGTTCCACTTAGTCGCCCTAATGATGAGGTTGCTTTTCACAAGTCCTTTTTTAATGGTCGCGATATCACTTGCCGCATTTATATTTCAGAACAGGGGATTAACGGCCAAGCCAGTGGTGCTAGAGAGGATGCTATCGCCTATATTAGCTGGATGCACAGCCGCCCCGAATTTAAAGATGTCGTATTCAAAATTCACCCTTATCACGAAAATGTTTTTCCGCGGATGACAGTAAAGTATAAAGCAAAGCTTGTCGCTATTGACTCAGAGGTCGACTTTTCCAAAAGAGGAGAACACGTGTCTCCAAAAGATTGGAAATCTATGCTTGAGGAAGATTCGAAAAAAGTTTTAATCGATGTACGTAACGATTATGAATGGAAAATAGGTCGGTTCCAAGGCGCTGAACTTCCTCAGTGTTCCACTTTTAGAGAATTCACAGACTATGCAGACAAACTCAAAAATGAACATGACCCAAAGAGTACTCCTGTGATGATGTACTGCACTGGAGGGATTCGTTGCGAGTTATATTCAGCTATTCTTAAAGATAAGGGATTCGAAAAGATCTATCAACTCGATGGCGGCGTCATCGGCTACGGTTTGAATGAGGGAGGGAAGCATTGGGAGGGGAAGTTGTTTGTTTTTGACGACCGCTTAGCTATCCCTATTAGTGAAGAAGAAAGTCCTGTTATCGGAACATGTCACCACTGCGGTACCGGCAATGACAGTTACTACAACTGTGCAAACATGGACTGTAATGAGTTGTTTTTGTGTTGTCAAGAATGTTTGAAAAAACATGTCGGGTGCTGCTGTACAGAATGTACACAATCGAACCGTTTACGACCTTATCACGAACAAAATGCGCATAAGCCTTTTAGACGGTGGTATCATTATGAAGCCCCTCAGAAAAACTCTCACGGCGTAAGCGAATAAGACTAAGAATCCGTTGTTTTGTCGGCTCTAGAACAACGGTTAACCCTGGCTTAATTCCATTTTCAGACAGTTCGAATGCCTTCATTGTATTGCAAATACGCCCATCAAGTCGAACGCCTACACCTTCGATACCAATCATGTTTCCGTAGTTGCCGAACATTTCAAGGGTCATTTCACAGGCGGTGATCAAGAAGACAACTTTTTTTTCCGGATTGGCATGAACGATGTCGATCATTTTGCTCCCGATGTAATGCACTGTGGGGATGAATATCGGTAAAGCGTCATTTTCAGGAAGTGCATGGACACATTTTCCTATAAAGCATTGTTGGCATACAGGATTGTCAAGATCGCTCACACACTTATCGGTAAAACGGCCGGAAGGACATTCGAAAGGTTTGTGACAGTAAGAAAATCCAATAACAAAAATCGTATTTTTTTGTAGTAAAAGATCGCCAAATTCTTCGACGGTTTTAACGCCATAAAGAAAAAAGTCTCCATTTCTTTTGAAAGACTTCTTTTTTGCCATCGAGAGTGCTAGCTTCCATGTGTATTTTAGAGGGTGCTTTAGGAGTTTTTTTAATACAACAGCGCCTTTATCTTTTAATAACATCCATTTGAGGCTTTTCCACTTCAAATTTTTTGCCGTTTCGTGAGTGATCCCTGGCATATCGGGAAGTTGCGACAGTTTCTTGATGGGGTGTTCTTTAGCTGCATTGGAGGCTCTTTGATCCCAGGAGGACTCTGCCTCTTGCCAGGAAGAGCCGTTTTTCCACATTTTTAATTTTGACATGACATAAGGATAAGGTAAAACAATCTGAAAATCAATAAGCATCTTGGAAGAGGCATTCCCTCTGCGCCTTTTCAAGGATTTTCTGGGCTTTTTCGAGCTTTTTTCCGCCATTTATCCTCAACCATGTATAAGCATATATGGTTTTCGGAGTTGATGTGGAAAACTGCTTAGGAAAAACAATGGACCTTCTCTGAAAATTCGCAGCGAGAATGGATCTGAAACACCTATGAGAGAGGCGTTGACTCTAGCCGAGACCTGTTTTGCGCATGAACTCAACGAGTACTGTTTTTGATATTTTTAAACCCTCTTTAGTTTTTATTTTTTTCTCGATTTTTTTCAGAAGTTCTTCGAGAAATGTCTTATCTGGAGAATTTGACTTTTGGCAATAATCGTACAAACAGCGTTTTCGTGTATATTCAGTAAACTCTTTATATAGCTCTCTTCCGTTCTTGTGTCCGAAAAAATAATGACACAATACTGCAAATGCAGCTTTTGTGTTCGCCCAGGTACAATTTCCTACTTTCTGAGGTTTTAGATGTTGCCCACGGATAAAATTTAATTTAAGATCTTTGATCATTTGATTAAATGTGTCCATGTTTATGCAGCCATTCCCGCTGGGAATGGCTAAATATATTTTTTACAAAGAAAAAAGAGGG
>JBAWZJ010000294.1:0-2673 GCA_037143085.1 Parachlamydiaceae bacterium
TACATGAACTCATTTGAGTTTCTGGGAATGCCCGTCCCATTGTGTCGGCATCCAAAACTGGAAGTCCAGTATGAGCTGCCGCCATTAGTGGAGCAAAAGAGTTGTGCCCTCCTATCTCAAAAGGCATAATCACAGTGATTTTCTTTCCTGTGTATTGTTCTATTACTTTGAATAGACGAGGAAACTCATGACCGTTAGGAAGCTTTTCTATAGACGCAAGAGGCGCACCCATATGACCTATAGGGATAATGAAGTCATCGGGTTTCAATTCATTAATTCCTATAAGGGAAACAAAACCTTTTTTAGTCATTTCATATTTAGACATCGCATGGAAATAGGAAGGGTCCCCCCCTCCTCCCGATCCAAGAATAGCACTGCCAACGGCTAGGTCATCTAAGTTATCTAACGTTAATTTTTTCATAGAATGGAACCTCCTTATACAACGTTGATAACGTCCCAAGGGCGGCACCGATCATCGCATCAAGACCTGAAATATTTGTCAGCGACAATCCATTCATGCCGCAGAATCCAAAAAGGAGCCCCATCGCCCAAGCTATTAAATGCTTGGATTGATCTCTTGCCGTTACAGGAATTCCGCTTAATTGTTCTAGGATATAACGAGTAATGATCACAGCGCCCATACTGGATATAAGAACGCCGATGGTGTTTAAAACACTCACGAGATGACTCAAAACGTCGAAACATGCAAGCAAGGTACCGAAACAACCAATCATCCAAGTGCGCGCTTCCATTGATGATGATTTAGCAACCACCCCTAAAGAAACAGAAGCGGAATATAAATTTAAATTATTCGTTGTCCAGCCAGCAAGAACAAGGAAGACAGCGATCCAGATATTCCAAATATGACCGTGATTCATTTTTAAAACATCCAGAATTGTTCCCTCAGAGACTCCGGAAGCTAAGTACACTCCTGCGATTTCCATTATTGGAAGAGCTACAGCAAAAATCAAAACAATGCTAATCAATCCATCCCTTTGAGAGACTGCATGTCTAAAGTACGTAGGCAAATCAATAATCATTGTAATAGCCATCGCGATGATCACAGAAACGCCCCCCCAAGAGAGAGAAGGTTCAACGGAAACTATCGTTGACCTCTCAACGGAAAACAATCCATAACCGAGAGTTCCCACTAGTAGAGGCAGACTCAAATTTGCCAATAGATTTAAAGCTTTGATTCCACGCACTGCGGTCATGATGATAGCTAATCCTAATCCCACATCAAACACAAGCGTCCAAGCAGGTTTGGATGACTGGATCGAAAGAAGATCTACGACAGCAATACTCATGACATTGAGTTGGATAGCAAACCAACCAAGACACACGAAAATCATCGACAATGAAAAAAAGACAACGCCTGTTTGGCCAAAATAGTCGACAGCATTTTCCATCGTAGTTTTACGTCTTTCGCAACTCATCTTAGCTGTGAAAATACCCAAGAACAGCAAAATGGCATTCCCAGCTAAAATTGAAATTATAGCCGTAGAAAAACCATAAATTTGGCTAAGGGTTTGCCCTATCATGATTACAGGTAAACAGAGAAGTCCTCCAATTACAACGCTCGATAATTGCCACCAATTTTGTTTCCCAACCATCTTAAACTACCGCTTCCAGGATAAATAAAATAAAAAACGCCTGATTCTATAGAAGATGAGGTTACTAAACAATCTAAAAAACAACCTTATTGCATAAATGTTTGTCAGTCATTTGTGCAATAAGGTTGCTTTTAGGCATTTTTTCTCATTTTTCGTTTTTGAGTGCTAAATTATCTAAAAACCCCTCCTAATCTTATAAGTCACAAAAAAGTTAAACAATTATACAACAAAAAAAACAAAGTCGGTTATATTCAGTATTTGTATATATAATTAACATTATAGAAACCATAGGTATAATTAATAAAAAGCAATATTTTTTAATTATATTAAAATGGAGACTATTATGGATCCTACAGGAAAAGGCCCGCCCCCGCCCCTTCCTTCTGTTCTCACAAAATCCAAATTTGAGTATAACCCTAACTTACTTGATTTCAAACCAACACAAAACCCGAGTAGCACTGATTATCAATTTAATGTCCCCTACATCAAACATACACCAAGTTCGAGCGACTCGTTGCTATTTAAACAGATCACTGTTATTTCCCCTACTCCTCAAAAACTCAATCCAACCGCCCCCGTATTCACGCCTACATCAAATTTAAGACCCCTACCGCTTGGAGAAGAGATTCTCACTATCCCTTCTACAGGCATTCCCTCTCTAGCATTCTCCACCCATTCCCCTCAAGAAGGATCGCAAAGTTCAAGTAGGGCCCAGACCCCTCAAAAGGCATCCTTAAGTAAAAGCAGCAATAATTCAGCTTTTTCTGCTGCTAAAGCAGCTTCCTTCACGCCAGACAATCAGAAAAACTATTCACAAAACTGGAGCGCAAAAAAAGCGGAACATTGAGAAAGAGAGGTGGTGGAGGGAATTGAAGGAGAAAAAGAGAACGTTGAAAAATTTATCAAAAACCAAACATCTTTAAGCGATCCAAAGAAAATAGTTACGAATATTCAGCAATGTATCAAAGAAAACCAAAATGCACCGTTTTTTCTCGCAGCCTTATTGCCTTTTATAAGCGACCTAAAAATAATAAGAAACGACCGTGATTCAATCTATTCC
>JBAWZJ010000295.1:0-2627 GCA_037143085.1 Parachlamydiaceae bacterium
GAGCCGTTACGCAAAGCGGCTCGGCTGTGCTCACCTTAGCAGGAAATAATACATATGGCGGTTTAACGACGATTAACAGCGGTGGGTTGACTTTCACAGGAGACACCTCTGGAATGACCGGAAATATCGTCAACAACGCTGCTTTGACATTCGACCAAGCAGCCAACTCGGCATTTCAAGGGGGCATTTCTGGAGCTGGGACCTTAACAAAAAATGGCGCGGGCACTCTGACTCTTCAAGGGATAAATAGCTATTCAGGAAATACAGTCGTTGCAGCAGGAGCCTTAAGAGCTGGTGTTGCGGGTGCGTTTTCTTCCAGTTCGTCTGTAATTATGGATAATACATCAGGAGCTGTTCTTGATTTGAACGGGTTTAATCAAACAATAGTCTCTCTCTCAGGTGGAGGAGGAACCGGCGGCAATATTTCGTTAGGAAGTGCTACGTTAACGACTGGAAATAGCGGGAACACTGTATATGGTGGTGTTATTAGCGGCGGCGGCGGAGTGACGAAGGTTGGCTCAGGCATCTTATCTCTCACCGGAGCAAATACGTTTACCGGGATTATGCAAGTCTTATCTGGTGAGTTAAACTTGAATGGCAGTGTCGGCGGCAACATGTCGATTGCTAGTGGGACTTTATTGACAGGAGATGGCACTGTTGGAGGAAGCCTTGTGATCAGCTCAGGTGGAACAATCAGTCCAGGGAATAGCATTGGCACTTTCCATGTCCTTGGTAATTTCACGAATAACGGCGGTAACTATTTAGTGGAAATCAATGGGGCAGGCGCTAGCGATATGATTGATGTGGGAGGGACAGCAACGCTTAATGGAGGTTCGGTCATTGTCACATCAGTTGATGGAACATACAGTCTTACAGATGTGTACACAATCCTTACAGCTTCCAGTGTAACTGGAACTTATTCTAGTGTTGTTGTCAATGGACTACCTATACCTCCAGCTCTGTTAAAACCGTCATTAACTTATGATGCTCAACACGTTTATTTCACACTGCAGGGAACGACACCGAAAATTAATTTCATGGCATCGACATGCAACGAGCTTGCTGTTGCACTTCAAATAGAGAGCATCCTTGCAAATCCAACGAATGAGCAAGCAGTATTAATTCACGAGCTTGTCGGCTTACCGGCTCTAGAGGTTCAAGCTGCCCTTGACTCCCTGACGGGACAACAACATACTGATGATCTACTCTCAACGTCCATCATTAACCGACAATTCATCAGACGCCTTTATGACCCGGTCCGCCCTGTGATCACAGCAGAGCCATGTCGCACGGGATTAGGCTCTGCGTCGGGTGACAATGAGTTTGATTGTTGGTTGGAGGCGGGAGCAGGACACACTCACTTGAATGGTGATGGGAATGCCCATGGGTTCAATCTAAATTCTTATGAAGTCACCTGCGGAATGCAAGATACGTTTTGCTCTGATTGGACCGTTGGTTTGGCAGGAGGTTATGAGTACGACCAGTTTATCTATGAACATAAAGGCAAAGGGTCGAGCAAAACAGTGTTTGCGGGAATGTATGGGCTTTATCGACCTTCCCGCTATTATGCGCTGCTTGATGTTGCTTATGGCGGAAGCTCGAATGTTGTTGATCGTCCAATCGATGTCGGTTCTGTTCATTATAGAGTCCGCAGCAATCCAAAAATTTCCCAGTTGACATGTTATGGAGAAGTCGGGGTTGATTTCAACTTTGGACGTTTCTTGATGCAACCGTTTGCCGGCGTTGAAATTGGATCCTACTGGCGCAAGCGTGTTGTAGAACGTCCGGTGGCGCCAAGTACCGGAGGATGGGAGCTTGTGGTTAATGAGCGAGATCGAACAAATGTCTATAGCCGCTTGGGACTTCACTTGACAGCCAATGAGTTGCCGTATCGCTTCGCAGTCAGCTTAGATATTGCTTGGGTGAAACGGCTGACGTGTGGGGACAATGCATTAACAATGCGTTTTGTTGAGTTTGGTACAGACTTCAACATCAACGGTGTACCGTTGAATGGCAACAGTGCTGATGCTGCAATCACGATATCGACACAGCCGATAGATCAATTGAGATTCTATATTGAAGCTTCAGGTGAGGTGTGGAATGAGGCATCGACTTACAACGGGCTTGGAGGATTTGAATTTATTTTCTAGATAACGAAAAAATCTTTACAAAAAAATATTTGTACTATAAATATTTTTAAATATTACTTTTTTGGAAAAATTTCTCAAATAGGGGAGTGTATGCGGCGATCACAAACAAGATTTTTAAGTCTCTTAGCATCTGTAACGATATTTTCTATCCCGATGGATGTTAATGCAGTTTCTGCTACTTGGACGAGCACCTCTGACACAAATCTAAATGCTACTTCTAACTGGTATCCTACAACAGTTCCCAATAATGTCGCGACATTCGATAGTACAATCACAAACGTTGTTACCAATCCAACAGCAACGTCTCCGTTTATTATTGAAGAGTTCTATTTTCCTAACGAAGCGCCATTTAGTTTTGTTTTCTCGGATCCAGCCTATTTAAAGTTCACCGGTGTAGGGATTCAAGGAACCAACACAAATACAAAAATTAGCGTGACCGATTCTTCAAACCTTGGCAACCCACAGATCTACTTTCAA
>JBAWZJ010000296.1:0-2612 GCA_037143085.1 Parachlamydiaceae bacterium
TTTTTTATTTGTAGATAAATTATTTAAAAAAAATAAGCGTGCGTAAGGTGAGTGAGTTAGTACTAGGATTGGTTCAAGAAGTTTTCGTTCAGCTCAAATCGAGGTTATATGAAAAATTTGTTCGGCAAGATGGTATCCCTTGCTTTTGCACTTGCAACTTTTGTGAGTGTAACATTGAGTGCTAATTTTTCAGAGAATTACAACAATTCCAAAATCATGGAGGATAATATGTCAGCAGAAAAAAATATCGTCGAAATCGCTAAATCAAATAGTGATTTTAGTACTTTAGTTAAAGCGCTGGTTGCAGCCGACCTTGTTTCAGTATTACAAGGGAAAGGCCCATTCACCGTATTTGCGCCAGCTAACGCGGCTTTTGCTAAACTTCCCGCAGGAACCCTAGAAAACTTACTAAAACCAGAAAACAAAGTGAAGTTGTCAGCTATTTTGACTTACCACGTCGTTTCTGGCAAAGTTCTAGCCGCGGATGTAAAGACAATGAAAGCTAAAACAGTGAATGGAAAAGATCTCGACATTAAGGTCAATGGATCGATTGTCACTGTCAATGGTGCCAAAGTGATTAAAACAGATATTGTTGGCTCTAATGGAGTGATCCACGTCATTGACACGGTTTTACTTCCATAATTCTTGGAAAGCAGATTTTAGCAAAGCAGGAATCGCAAATAGTTAATACCGTTGCAGAACATTCGGTTTGGACCGATCCTCTATTAATGCCAAAAAGCATGTTTTGCAGCGCAGCTCTGACGAGCCTGAGAAAAATCAAAAGCAATTTCCATAAATGCAATATTTTTCTTAAGGCTCATCTCTCAATCAAAAAAAAAATTGCTTTAAGAGCTGCTTTATATCATCTTGAGAGCAAATGCATCGAATGCAATTGCCTTGTTGGTTTATAATGACTATATCATTTGATTACCTTCTTATTATTTTATAAAATTAACGAGAATAATATAGCCATGTTATGAACTACTGCATATAACATAGCCATATTCTTAACTTTTTTAATTCCTCGCACCTTGAATTCCGTCATTCCTCTATTCTTCGCCACGGCGTTTGCAAATTCGGCTGTAGAGCCTCGATTCTTATATATAATCTGTGATTCCTCTGTACTCATTCTTTCTCGTAGCCTTTTCATTGCAGGAGTGTCACTTTTTCTGGGTGACAAAGCATCGGCCTTACCATTACCTGTTGGAGGACTATATAAGGTTGTATCGGGAAAATTTGCTTCAACATCTGCCGTATCTGTTTTATTTGCATAAGCTGAGTCTGCTAACCATCTCTTAGGAAATTTATTACAGCCTGCCTCTCCGAGGTTTTCATGCACATTTTGTATGAGGGCATTTACAGTTCCTGGATCTAACGTATTGACCACATCCACACCAAGAATTACTTTCTTGTCAGAGCTAGTCGCAAATTGAACGTTATATGCTGCGCGGAAGCCTCCATCACCCATTTTCATTTTCCTGCACTCAGGATCGGTTGTGGATGTTCTCATTTTATCCAAGTCTTTACTAGTTAGTTTATGATGATTTTGCTTAGCCGTTTTAACCTTTTGTGATTTATATTCAGCCATTTCTGTGATTGCTTGTTGAACTCTTACCTTTCTATCTCTTGCAGCTCGTTCTCTTGCAGTTTTCTCTCGCATAGTAGATGCCGAAGGATTTTCTTTATGTTCTTTTTCTAGTTTATCCAAATATTGATTAGCTTCATCTAAATAACGGGTTAAGGTTTTTTCTGTCCTTAATGATCCTCCTCCTGCATTTGCCTTTACTCTCGTGCCATCTTGAGCCACTTCTTCGGGACTAAATTGGCCGGATTTCCATAAAAGAGCTATCGATTCTTGCAAAAGTACACGGAACTTGGTTCCATGAATATTGCAAAAACTCGAGAGGGTATGATAATTAATGGACATTCCACCACATAACCATATATAGGCTTGATGTTCACGACATAGACGGTCTATTTGTCTTGCTGATGAAACTCCTTCAAGCAAGGCAAATAACCATAACGCAAGTAATACTTTTGGATCGGCTGTAGCGGGGCCTTGACCTCCTTCTGGCACACGTATGTCTTCGTAGAATTTTCTTAGATCTAGGCTACACACATATTCCCATACATCACGAACTCTATGGTCTTCTGGAATCAGTTGATCTAGGGAACGGGTGATGTATTCCACCTGACTTCTGTTAGCAGACCTAATATGTTTCTTGCCCGTTATTTTTTCTTTGGGTGTGTCTATTTTCTGATTCTCTCGTGCAGGCATTTCGAAAAGATAGTTGCTCATATGTACACTTGAAGGTTGTTTTTCTGATGCACTGGATTTTATCAAAAAAAATATTTTGCAACAATCTAATTGTTAAAACGTTATAATTTTTCACAGCCTCGACTGGGCTGAGGTGCGCCCTGAGTGGGGTCTTGCACGTAATGCAGCGTTCATTATTGGACCTAGGAACCTCACAAAAGACTTAGAGTTGGATGGGAGATGTTTTTTGCATTCTTATGAATGGGGAGAAGATGAAGGGGAGTCATTAGAGACAATATTAACGGCGCCTATGGTCGTCGCAGAATGGATTAATACACAATATTTCTTCTCTACC
>JBAWZJ010000297.1:0-2606 GCA_037143085.1 Parachlamydiaceae bacterium
GTTAAGGTCATTGATTTACCAGAAAATTGTATTACCGTCGGGGTCCATGTGCGTCGGGGCGGCGGCTACGATCATCCTTCAACAACCAAAGATTATCCTTTAAAATTTCCTTCCGACACCTATTACATAGAGCAACTCAAAAAAATATCAACTCTATTTCAAGGGCAACCTCTCTATGTGTATATATTGACGGATGACCAACATCCTTTATGGATAGCCGACAAATTTAAAGCAGCTCTCAATAATCCTCTAATGACATTCGATTGCCGAGTGCATGGAAATGGTCCTTCAGATAATATAATCGAAGACTTTTATCTTCTTCAAAAATTCGACTGCCTAATTTTGTGCCAGTCGAATTTTTCCATTGTTGCATCAAAACTGGGTAATTATAAAGTCAAAATCACCCCTATCAACGCCTCTACCATTAATGGAGAGGTCGTGATAGATGAGATTGAAATGATTATCAACTAGATGAGGGAGGCAACTGGAATGCCTCGACTCCTGTGATTTCATCTAATTGAGCGCCTGCTACATACTGGACAATTTGAGAAGCATCCATGAAATAATACATCGTTCCCTGAACCCCTGTACTGAGCTCTAGGCCCATATCATAAGTTGCCATAGCAACCAGATTGTTTTGATGGGTTGTCGAATTAAATACATTGGCTATTTTAAACCCAAACCCTTCAATTGCTGTCACATTTCCTGAAGCACCAACGGCCATTCCCGTTAAATCGGAAGCATTTGGCAAATCTCCCCAAATAATTCCAACAGCACCTCTTACAACAAGCCCTCCTCCTGCTCCCGCTCCTGCAGATTGCTGGCCAATGCCCCCAATAGACCAGGTTGCTCCATAGTTTATCACTGTTACTCCAGTAACGCTGTCATAGGTTTTTAATTGATAGGGCACAACAATCAATGTTAATAAAGCTGAGCTTTCCAAACTAGCCATAAAACTAGCTGAGCCACTAACACCAAGGCCTAGGATAAAACCTGTTGGTAAAAGACCATCAATATTGATCTGTTGTTGTTGAGCATAATTAGAAGTATTTATCGTTGTTTGTTTATGAATGGTATTATAGTCCGATTGACTTCCTAACAACCCACCTTCTGCCTCATGATTCCAGAATGCAGGAACACCAATTTTTTCAAGAAACGCTGACAATTTCTTTTCAAAATAACGCATAACATTTCTTTGATCTTCTAGGCATATCTCAGACCATGCACGTTTTGTGTGTGTCAGAGAACCTTCTTGAGTCACTTCTACAGCATGAAGGCTACAGCTGAATAAGACAGCTAGAATAAAACAAATTTTTGATTTCATAAATTTAATCCTTGTTAGAAGTTATCAAAATCCAAAAATAAGGAGTCGATAAAAAAAATGAAAGAATTTATTTTAGAAAGCGCATAAAAAAGGATACTGTTAGATAAAAAGCCACAGACTGGTGAAAGGATGGCTCGAACAACAGCTTGAAAACCCAACTGCATTTCATGAGTCCTTAGAGGTTATACCGAACGTCGTTCAACAATAGACTTTTCTAGCTGCGGAATGGAAGACTTTACGCTTCGGTCTGGCTGAGTTTACTGGGAGACCTTTTCTGGTTCATTTTTAAGAAGGAAGGTTAAATTATATGCTTTATACGCGAAAGTTCTAGACGTTTCTAAAACCATAAAAGTATACAAAGCTCCAAGCGCTGCAGACACAACAATCCCTGCAGGTATGCTGTTATAATTCTTACATTCTTTAGTGGGGATATGACTGTATGTATTTTTGCAACGCTCTCTCACACCCTCTCTAAAAGAGGCTGGAATATAGATTATTCCAGCTGTAAGCCCTACAATTCCTCCAGTCATCGCCATTATCTTTTGAATTTTTTTGAACATCGGACCTGCTTTAGGAATAGGTTTTTGCCAAGCATTCACAACATCTTCTTTAGTAATTTTCATATATACTCCTATTGGTTCAAAAGTGAACTGTTTGACTATCTCTTCTTCGCTGTTGCAATTTGGAAATGAATTTCATCCTTCATCCTTGACAATGGTAATTTCAAAACCATTAAGCAGTCCCACGACTTCTGGAAATGAAAACTTTGCCTTTTTAATTTTGTTCGCTTGAGGATCAATGGAATAATGATTCGCACGAGAAAAGTCTGCTTGAGTGAAATCACAGTTATGAAAAAGAGTACCGGACAAATCGACATCGTCGAAACAAGCGCTTTTGAGGAGGGTGTTCGTAAAGTAATTTTCTCTTAACTTACTTCCTGTAAAAGCGGTTTTGCTCATATCCAAATCAGAAAAATTACAGTATTGCAACGAGCAATTTTTAAAAGTAACAGAGAAAAATTGTTTTTCGCATTTAAAAAATTCGGTCCCTACAATCTTACATTCTGTAAACTGAACCTCTTGAAATCGACACCCATCTAATTTCAGAAGACTTAAATTACAATTGACAAAGGTACAAAAACAAAATTTTGCTTCATGCAATAATGCTTCTGAAAAATCACAACTATCAAACGTACAATAACTATACACATGATTTTGCAATGATGCCTTCAGCGGTTCCCGCTGATCATTTTTCTCGAGCAGATTAAATTTTGATTTCGTAA
>JBAWZJ010000298.1:0-2547 GCA_037143085.1 Parachlamydiaceae bacterium
AAATTATGCTGGAGCTTTCGGCGCTGTCACTTTATTTGGAATTCTGCCGGCTCTGATGGTTTGGGCTGGACGTTACAACAAAAAATTCGCTACACAAACTTTTGTTCCAGGTGGAAAAATTGTTCTCTTAGGAATTATTCTTCTCTCCGGCTGGATGATGTGGCTCTACACTTGAGGCAATGATGACACGGAGCAAAATGATCGGAGGGGTCCTCCTTATCGCAGGTACAGCTGTAGGTGCTGGGATGTTAGCCCTACCTGTGGCCACCGGTATGGCAGGTTTCTTTCCCTCAATGCTTCTTTTCCTTCTTTATTCTTTGTATATGTCGTTTACCGGCTTGCTCATGCTCGAGGTAAATTTATGGGTCGGCGAAGGAAACAATTTAATTTCCATGGCAAAGCTTACACTCGGGAGATGGGGAGAGATTGTCAGCTGGATTGTCTACTTATTCCTTCTTTATTCTCTAACAACGGCTTATATCGCTGGGGGCGCACCGCTCCTTCTTAATGTCCTACAACTGACAACAGGAATCCAGCTACCTAACTGGTCCGGAACGATCCCCCTGTTGCTGATTTTTGGCTTCTGCGTCTATAGAGGCGCACGAATCGTCGACCTCGCCAATCGCCTGTTAATGTGCGGTATGATCATCACCTATCTCATACTAGTTATTTTTCTCACACCGCATGTGAACCCCAAATTGCTAGCGCATGTTGACTGGAAATACGCCTTTATGGGAATTTCTGTCGCAGCGACATCATTCGGTTTTCATATTGTCATCCCCTCGCTAGTAACCTACATGAATCGCGACATTCCCAGACTACGCACTGTCATTCTCATTGGCAGCTCAATCCCCTTCTTCATCTACTTGCTATGGGAATTTCTGACTCTGGGAATTATCCCTCTCGATGGAAAATATGGGATTCTCTATGGGTATGAACATGGAGGCAATGCAGCCAATCTCATGGCCGCGTCTCTCAACCACTCAACCTTAGCACTGACAGCACAGTTTTTCTCCTTCTTCGCCATTATCACTTCATTCCTGGGGGTCTCACTAAGCCTATCAGACTTCCTTGCTGATGGCTTAAAGATTAAGAAGACACGACCAGGGCGCTGCATCCTCTACATCCTCACATTCCTCCCACCGCTTATCATCACCTTAATTAACCCGTATGCTTTTATGTCAGCTCTAGAATATGCCGGAGCCTTTGGCGTTGTTGTCCTGCTCGGACTCCTCCCCGCCCTAATGGCATGGTCTGGAAGATACCGTCTATTCCTCGTGACCCCTAACGGTTTTCGAGCGCCAGGGGGGAAAATAGCCCTTGCTTTAACAATACTCCTATCTATCGCTATTATTGGTTTTGAAATCGTACAAAAAATTTAAGGTTTTATGACTACTGAAAAAAAACGAATTCTCACAGGCGACCGTCCAACGGGCTGCCTCCATCTAGGCCATTATGTCGGATCATTGAAAAACCGAGTCGCTTTACAAGATAAATACGATTGTTTTTTCATCATCGCAGACCTCCATGTCCTCACAACGAAACCATCAAAAGAGGACATTTTAGGCCTCCGCGACCATGTACACAACATGGTTTTAGACTATTTAGCATGCGGCATAGATCCTCAAAAATCGACAATCTATCTTCAGTCTGCAGTCCCGGCAGTGTATGAGATGAATCTCATCTTCGAAATGTTGATCTCCCTCAATAGACTGACCGGACTGCCAAGCCTTAAAGAAATGGCAAGAAATGCCCATATGGAAGCTGACAGTATATCATTCGGCCTCATAGGCTATCCGGTCTTACAAACAGCCGATATCCTCATGCCGAAAGCTCATTTAGTCCCTGTTGGAAAGGATAACGAAGCGCACATAGAACTATCACGCGATATCGCCCGTCGTTTCAACCAGACGTATGGAGAGATTTTCCCTATGCCGGAAGCTCTTCTCAGCGATGTGCCCTCCCTCATCGGCACCGACGGAAAAGGAAAAATGAGTAAATCAGCAAATAACGCGATCTATCTTTCAGACGATGCCAAGACTGTAGAGAAAAAGGTCCGTGGAATGTACACAGACCCTAACAGAATCCATGCTAATATCCCAGGAACCGTTGAAGGAAATCCGGTCTTTGCCTACCTCGATGTCTTCGGAACAAACAAAGAAGAAACAGCCACCCTAAAAGCACGTTATAGAGAAGGATCTGTCAGCGATGTCGAAGTGAAAGAGGTTCTAGCCAAAGTCCTCAATAACTTTCTAAACCCAATAAGAGAACGGCGTAAAATATTTGAAGCGGATAAAGGGTATGTGGAACAAGTCATTTACGAAGGAACTCAAAAAATGATCGAAGTATCGAATACAACGATCAAAGAGATACGCAGCACCATGGGAATCGGCGGCACCTGGAATAAGATCTCAAGGATCGCAAGAGAACGGAAAGATAAATAGACCTCTTTCGAAACTAAGGGTTCGTCGATTTTCGGGATTATTTTGGCCGCTTTTCGATTAAAATTTCAGGGGTAATATACTAATGTCGATATTACCCCTGAAA
>JBAWZJ010000299.1:0-2544 GCA_037143085.1 Parachlamydiaceae bacterium
ATATGGAAGAGCAGTTGCTATCGCACTGCTCCCCACGGTAATTGTGCCAACGCCAGGATTAATATAAATTGAATCCCCATTGATGCTATTTAGAAGAGCATTACGAAGGGTACCAGAGGTTCCATCATCCGAATTTGTGGTGACAGTATATGTTGTACCCTCTGAAAAATGAGTGAAAAAAAACAAACTCAAACAGACCAGGAGCGTCAAAAGGCGATTGTCATATTTGAAAATAAGCATGAAGCAATTTCCCTGTGGCTCTACAATGTGAGTTATACCGAACGTAATTCAAAAGCTAGCATTTCTAGCAACGCCAACTTTTGAATCACCTTCAGTACAAAGGGAAAAGGTAACATTTTTAATATTTTTTAAAAATATTTTTTCTTTTTCTTTTAAAATTTAAAAGTTACATTGAACTCCGCCAAGAATACCGTAGGTTGATGCTCTATCCCACACTTCTCCGGTTCCTTCCAAGTATAACGTCAAACCATCCCACACATTTGTTGAAATTGTGAAGGCTCCATCAAAGCTATTACTCTCTTGCTTCATACCATAAATATCAAAAGAATTGCCAAAATCGACAAACCGTGCTCGAACATGATTGTTTTGCGAGCTCAAACGCTTCAACCATGCAAGATCCAGACTTAATTTAGAGCAGAAAAACTCATCGATCGTGAGGTGGACCCCAATGCGTGAACTAACTTCTGTATAGTCCTTCTCATTAATCGAGAGATTCCACGGGGAACTTCCCTTTTCTACGAAATCTTTGCGCCAGCAAGATCCGATCTCAATCCCTCCAAAAGGTTGAACCAGAACGCACCCACAGTTCCAATCAACACCAACCTCTCCATAGAACGTCACCTGAGAAGCGTCAGGTTTTCCTGATGTCTCATAAGAAAGCGCACCAATATCAATCGATCGATGGACTGTATTTTGACTATACCCATAAGAGAGATCTGCCATCACGTAATATTCTGCAGGACGGTATAGTCCATAAATACCGCCTAACCCTGTGTGACTTGAACCATGTCCCCTGCGTTTATAATTAAGTGTATCGGACTCATAAGCTCCAGCAATACCAAATGTCAAGTCAGCACATATTCTGCTTTGGAAACCTGCAGTAATTTGATAACCCGAAGTGTTAAATCCATGAGTGTTACTATTTTTCAAGCTGGAGAACACACCACCAGCTTCAAGCCATGCATCGAACGAACAACAATCAGAACAACATTGACAAAGAGGATCGGTTGTCACTATCGAACGCACCGGATCATATAAGCGTCTAATAAATTGACGGTTAATAAGCTCGGTCGTCATAGCCGTATCGGTATACTGTTCACCGCTGAGCTGATCCAACGCATCACGGACGTCCCATGGGAAAGGAAGACTAATCAAAGCCGTTATCCCGGCTGTCTGTTCTGTTGTAAAATCTTCAATGCCATCTAATTGCTGTGCAACAGCAATTTGATTACATGTATCTGCTACACGGTCAATAGCTAACTCCAGTCGCAAATAAACATTTTCTGTGTCGTAGCTAAGAACAGGCTGAAGCAGATACAAACCTGTCGCCCCAGAATATGTCCCCACCACTTCCGATGCAGTCACAATTGTATACGCTTGATTAAAGTTATAGGTCCCATCAACCGATGACACAACGACCAATCCACCATCAATAAAGGCTGTTCCAGTAACATCGATCAAATCGCTTTGTCCTAATCCGTTTATCTCAACAAAATAAGTTCCATTATTGTTGATATAATCACCTATAACAATCGTCGTCCCAATACTATTCCCGGGCTTAACACCGCCACCAGGATTAACAAAAAGAGTCCCTCCAATCGTGTGATTTCCTGTCAAAATACTTGTTCCGGTGACAATCATATTACCCGGTATACTTCCATTCAGGTTAAGATTACCTCCTGAAACGGTCGTATCGCCAGTATACGTATAGTCTCCTTCAAGGAAAAGGGTCCCATCCCCCTTTTTATTTAAAACACCCGTTCCAGAAATGTCCCCTAAGAATGTGGAATTTTTCGATTGATCAAACGTTAGTGTGTCATTATCAACAATATTACCCATTAACCCCGATGTATCGCCTGAGAAAATAAGTTCCCCTTGGGTAATTGTTGTTGTCCCACTATATGTATTATTCCCTTCTAAATTAAGGCTGGAACTTCCTACTTTCAGTATTCCTCCTGAACCTGCGATGGATCCGTCAATGGTTTGTCCAGTATTCGTTGTAATACTTGCTATGGTACCACTCATCAAATAAAACGACTCTCCTTCAGCACTTCCTGTATTATTTCCCTTTCCCGGTAAACCTAATGAACTTCCAGAACAGCTACTATCAATAATGTTGAGAGTGCCCCCTGTTCTGACAAAAATTACGCCTCCAAAAGCAGAACCTCCATCTCCATCAACACCAACAGCTCCACCGCCACCGCCGCCAAACCCTCCGGTTCCCAGTGATCCATTGGATAGACCAGCACCAGCTCCACCGCCACCGCCGCCAAATTCTGAAGAGCCACCATCTCCACCGTATCC
>JBAWZJ010000300.1:0-2542 GCA_037143085.1 Parachlamydiaceae bacterium
TGACCAATTTACGATGTTCGATCTGCGGGGATTTTCGCGCAGCTAGAAATGCCAAGTTTTGAACGACGTTCGGTATAAATTATTTAGAATGAAGCTAAGTAAAATTAAGGCTCACTCTGGAAGAATCTTTGGAGATATCTATAACCTAAAATCTGTTCCAAGATAAGAGCGGCGCACCTCATCGCTTTTTATCAAGTCTGACACCTCACCTGAAAATAATACTTTTCCCTCCGAAACAATGTAACCTCGGTGGACGACAGAAAAAATCTCTCGTGCATTATGATCTGTAATCAAGATGCTGATATTTTTGTTTGATAGCAACGTGATCATGTGCTTGACTTCAGAAATTGAAATCGGGTCGATATTTGCAAAGGGTTCATCTAAAAGAAGGAATGTCGGCTTCGTCACAAGCGCACGAGTGATCTCCAGACGACGTCTCTCACCTCCAGAAAGTGCTTGAGCCTTTTTTTTAGCCAAGGGGGTCAAGTGAAGCTCCTCCAATAGCTGTTCAAGGCGCAGTCTTCGCTCCTTGCTAGTTAACGGAAGGCTCTCTAAGATACACAGAATATTTTCTTCTACAGTTAGAGAACGGAAAACGGAAGGTTCTTGAGCTAGGTACCCCATTCCCATCTTAGCACGCTCATGTACCGGATAACTCGAAACATCCTTTCCATTGAATAGTACCTTTCCGCCATCGGGTTTGATCAACCCTATCGTCATGTAAAAAGCTGTTGTTTTTCCTGCTCCGTTTGGTCCAAGAAGTCCAACTATTTCTCCCGGAGCAACATTAAAAGAGAGGCCATTAACGACACGCCGCCCTCCATAAGTTTTAACCAAATCAAAAACTTGTAAACGCTTATCCGCTTGTGTTTTTTCCATTATTTTTTATCCAATCCAAACCTGCTCTGAAGCAGATCTAGCTCCTGATCCTTAAAATTAAAGCGAACATCGCCAAGACCGTCGATCATCTCCTTCCTTGCCGCCTTATCTCTAATCAGCTTGAATCCAGGAGCGCTTATTTGAAGGTTGTTTGCTTTATCAAACAAAAGGACTCGCTTATCTTTGGATCCTTTAAACACCATCTCTTTCGTTTGAGGAAAAAACTCAACACTGTCCGCAAGGATATATTGTTTAACCAGTTGCTGGTCACCTTCTGAGGAGGCCAGATTATTAATAATTTCAACATTTCCCTGAACGACGACTCTTAAAGGGACAACTTGTTTGTCGACATAACCGTATTTTACAAACACCTTATCACCATAGATTTCTCCTTTTGCATCAGAAAAAGAGACTTGTTTTCCCTCAAGCACTTTGCCGTCGCCACCTTTCGGGCTATACATGCGCACTTCCATTTTTTGATGGTCGACTTTCACCTTATCATAACATTTCAATGTATGTCCAAGGGATGTTTGTTTGTCAGTGTGCGTAAAGACAGCTTCTCCCCTTGTAACAACCTCATTAACCAACCGTTTTCCATCAATGACGATAGTGGTCATAAAGACTTCGTTTGCCGCTTCAAGTTCACCAACACCCTCTTGCGATATTTTAGAGTCCCCTTCAAGAGAAAGCTCTTGAGAAGAATCATTCCACACGAGTTGGTTTGCCGTGAATACAATAGGTTCAGAGTTATTCACAGAACCCTTTGCTTGCTTAAAAAGAAATAATTTCTTTGCTGTATCAACCTGGATCGACTCTGAATAAATGAGGTCTCCAGCGGCATTAGTAACCTCACACAAGGACTCCGGAGTTTCTCCACTCATTGCAATGATGTGACTCTTAGATGAAGGGTCGGAATGATAACTCCCTCGATCAGAAACAGCGACAAAGTCTTTGCCGTATTCTATCCGAACATGGCCATTCAAGTTCATATGAGATCCATTGTAATTGATTTGATCAGCTTGAATCACAATCCCTTCTTTGTCGTGAATATGCCCTCTAAACTCTTTTGCTTCTAGATTCCAGTTCTTCTCCTTTAGGAACATAACAGCATGTTTTGCTGTTCCATCAATAGCCCCTTCTGAAGTATTAAAACCAGTTACCTCCATTTTTTTTCCTGGAAGAATACAACGGAAAAAGCTCACGTTTTTTGCGTTCAACAACTCTTTTTGGTAGTGATAAGAAGCTTCTTCTGCTTTCAGAAAAACAATCGATTGATTCTCCTCTGAAACGTTCTCTTGAGCCCAACACTGAACGCCGTGCATATTTTCGACGATCTCAAGAGTTCCGTTATGTTTTTCTAATACCAAATCAGCCGACTCCCCTTTGAGGGAAAATTGCAACCGTTGCCCATTCTTGACAAAAGACATATCTCGCTGCAGCTCTGAACGCTCTTGCTTTGAGCTAACAAGCTCTTGCTCGTCGTCACTATCCATCAATAGTAACTTCTGATATGCAACTTCATCTTCCGGCGTGTATCGTCCGAGAGAATAGTAAAAACACATCCCTAAACCGAGAAATAATGTCAAAGCTACAGCTGTTGTAACGAGGAAATGTTTATTCATTAGGCATTGACAATCTTATAAATTTGTTGAAGAACACCAAG
>JBAWZJ010000301.1:0-2522 GCA_037143085.1 Parachlamydiaceae bacterium
TTTTTTAAGTAAATGAGATCTATATCAAAAATTAGAGTTTAGGGACACACCCTAGGATTTTTGACGGAAAGGACTATTTTACAATTTATGATTTTGTAAAGGCCTATGAGCATTTTAATGATTCTGAATGGGACGGTGAGCCTATCGACAATAGCTCGAAAGGGACGGCCATACAACCTACACCTGCGATGGAAGTTAGAGAATCCGAAGGGAAATATGACGTTACTGAAAAGAATCCTAAAATCATCATTAAGCTGAGTGATGGAAAAGAGCGTACAATTCAACATATGATGGCAACCTCATTCTGGGGACCAGATGGCAAACCGCTTTCGGCGACTGAATTTCTTACTCACTTATTTGGCGAGCTTCCTGAATTTTTCAAGAATGAGGAAGAACTCAGAGCTATTTGGAAAATACCACACACTCGAAAAGCTCTCTTAGATAAGTTATCAGAGAAAGGATATGGGATCGAGCAGCTCAACGAAATTAAAAGTCTGATTAATGCCGAAAAAAGCGATTTATATGACGTTTTGGCTTATGTAGCATTTGCTTCTCAACCTATTACTCGAGCAGAAAGGGTTGCGGCAACAAAGGATATAATCTTTTCCCATTATCATGAAAGTAACCAACAAGCCTTTCTAGATTTTGTGTTATCAAAATATATTGATGACGGCGTTAGCGAGCTTTCTCAAGAGAAACTGCCAATCTTACTTAACTCACCTTACGCAAACCGAGCGACATTTGGGCTGAAGCGAAAGCTTTCGCGGTCGAACTCGCTTGAGCGACCTAATATTTAAAAATATGAGGCCGCTCACGCGAGCTCGACCCCGAGGCTTTGGCTCGGCCGAAATGTTGCTCCGTTTGCGTAAGGTGACTTACTTAATATCAAATATAAGAGCACCTCCGATGCAGTAGATAAGCTAGGGAGAACGGATAGCATTAAAGACATGTTTATAGGATTTCAACAGCACCTCTATAAACAGATAAGGGCAGCATGAGTGCTGCATCTCCGAGTTTGACCAAATCACATTTTGTATTAGGACAGCGCTGTCATAAAGCTCTCCACTTCAGTATTTTTTCTCCAGAACTTGCAAACCAAAGTTCAAATCTTGAGCTGAAATTAAGGCATGAAGGCATTGAAGTCGGTAAATATGCCCGAAATCTTTATCCTGAAGGTATATTAATTGAATCCAAAGACATCGAAACGGCTCTCAAAGAGACTAAGGAAAACATAGTTGAAGGTGCCTTGACACTTTTTGAAGCAACTTTCCGTGTTGACGATGTAGTCATCCGAACGGATATATTGACTCGAAAATCTGTTAATGACCCTTGGAGGCTGTATGAAGTTAAAGCCACAACATACAAAAGTAATGATGAAGCAAGAAAGGAAGACTTTCGTCAAGATATCGCAATTCAAGTTTGGGTTCTTCAACGAAGTGAAATTATCCTTGAAGGCGCTTATCTTATGCATCTCAATAGTGAGTGTATCTATCCAAATTTAGACTCCTTATTCATTTCAAGAGACTATTGGCCTGAAATTGCTCCTCTATTAGCTGAAATACCTTCCGAGCTCGAGAAGCTTAAGAAGGTGCTCCAGAACCAAGCCCTTCCTAATGTTTCTCTTGGCCCACACTGTGAACACTCTCAAGGGTGCTCTTTCAAAGATATTTGTTGGAATCATGTTCCTAAGCCTAGTGTTTTCGATATTCCTAACTGTCGGCAACGATGGAAGCATTTCGAGGATGGACGCATAGCCGCTCATCAGCTATCAGAGGCAGACTTCCAGTCCTCAACACATCTTCGCGTATTAAAGTGCTATCAAGAAGATAAACCATTTTTTGATAAGCAAATGGCCCGTGAAATGTTGCAACAGTGGGATTATCCGTTAAGCTATTTTGACATTGAAGCAATTGCCTACCCTATTCCTAGATATCCAAACTCCCGACCATATCAAAACCTCCCTTTTCAATTTAGCTGCCACATTCAAAGAAATGAAAATTCGGAGCTCGAACATTATGAATTTCTGCACAATGAAAATAATGACCCACGCTTAACTTTCATTCAAAAGATGTTGGAGGCAATCCCTCAAAGTGGTTCGATCGTGGTTTATCATCAAACATACGAAATTTCCCGGTTTAAGGAGCTGGCTAGAGACTTTCCAGAACATGCTCAAGCTATAAATGATTTAATACCACGTGTTGTTGATCTTAAGAAAGTGATTATTGAAACGGTCTACTATCCTGACTTCTTAGGTAGCTTCAGCATTAAAAAAGTAGCTCCTGTCCTTTTGGGTGATCAAGCGGGCTATCATCATCTTGAAGTTGGCGATGGCATTGAAGCAATGCTGGCTTATCAAGAAATGCTTAATTTAAGCGCGTATGATCTTAAAAAAGAAAAAATTCGTAAAGATCTCCTGCTGTACTGCAATCAGGACACGTTGTTAATGGTACATCTTCATACGTGGTTGTTAAGTCAAATAAAAGATGCTATGCTCATCCCTAATTGATCAGGCCACTTCATAT
>JBAWZJ010000302.1:0-2515 GCA_037143085.1 Parachlamydiaceae bacterium
AAGTTATTGATTGTACTTGATCCCGAGTAGGCAAAGAAAATCGGATAAGTACTGGTCCCTGAAATGATATTATTGGTTCCGTTGATGGTCACCCCTGTAAGATAAGGGAGGGCCGTTGGGTAAGTCGTACTGCTTCCTATGACGATTGTTCCGGTTGCAGTAAAATTGATTGTGTCGCCGTTAGCAGCATTCAACAGCGCAAAACGAAGGGTTCCAGAAGTCCCGTTATCCGATGTTGACGAAACCGTAAACGTTGTCCCTTGGAGGAAAGCTTGTACTAATAGTAGATAAGATAAAAGAAATAAAATAAAATGTGAGCGAAGTCTCATGAAGCGTACTTTCCTTTTATCTCTAACCTGAGAGGAAAAGGTAACTAGTTACACTCAAAAAAGCAATCTTTTTTTTAAAACCTAGATTACCCACTAAATAACGTATGAATTTAGGGGCGAAGGGCGGATTTAAAAGACAAATTCGAATCCGCCAAGCCCATTGTAAGTGGCAGCTTTATTCCATATTTCACCCGAAGCTTCGAGATAAACTCTCAATTGTTCGAGCAGCTGGGTTGATATTGTAATGGCGCCGTCGGCACTATTACCGTTGAGCGGGACACCATTAATATTAAAATTCGAACCAAATTCTACAAAACGCATCGTTTATGCATTATCTCCACACGTAAGCCGTTTTACCCAAGCAAGATCTAAGCTGATAGCGAATCGATATGGCAAGTCATTAGCTGTCATATGCAAGCCCAAGCGACTATAGACATTTGTCCTATCTCGTTTACTTACAACTAATTCCCATCCGCCAGTGCTTGGGGCTACCGGATGTTCAACAATACGTTTACGCCAGTAGGAGCCTATTTCAATACCGCCAAACGGCTGCATGAGGAAGTTCTTAAATTTAAAGTCGATGCCGATTTCCCCGTAGCATGTCAATTGAGAAATTTTTGGATTGCTTCGAACTCTGTAATGAACGGTACCGACATCAATTGGACGGTCAACAACATTGGCACTCCCTCCATAAGCAATATCAAACAAGGCGTAATAACGAGAAGGACGATAGAGACCGTACATTCCAGCAAACATGGTCTTACTCGATCCTTTTCCTTTATGCTTATACAGGAATTGATCGTACTCATACCCTCCAGCGAGGCCTACAGTCCAATCGGAGCAGAACGTATCTTGGATTCCACATGTAATTTCATATGAATTCAAATCGAATCCATGAGCATTGCCATTTCCGTTTAAGTAAGTATATCCACCTCCGGCCTCGACCCAGAAGTCAAAGTCATTATTACAGCATCTTGATTGGGTTCCCATAATGCAAGGCGTTGTTGTGATGATCGATCTGATAGGATCATAGAGACGCCTGATAAATTGCCGATTAATCACAGCCGTTGAAAGCAGGTCGTCCGTGTGTTGCTGTCCAGTCAATGAGTCAAGAGCCGCTTGAACTTCTAGAGCTGACAAGCCTACAAGCTCATTAATAAGGATAGCTTGTTCTTGTGTAGGATTTGGCAGAATATTCTCAATTTGAGTCGCAACAGCAAGTTCATTACATGTAGACGCAAGGAAATGAATCGTTGGAACGACCACTTCTAATTGTAGATACACATGTTGCGGATCATACGTCAACTTCGGTGTCAATAATGACGGGGGTACCGGTAATCCTGTAACAACAAGTGATGAATAGGTTCCTGTTACGTTTGCCGCTGTGAGAATGGTATACGTATCCGTTAGACTATAAGTTCCATCAACAGATGTTACAATGACAGCACCTCCATTAATCGTTGCTGTTCCCAATATATCAATCGCATCACTTTGACCAGCTCCATTGATCTCTACTAAATAATTACCTCCATTATTCGTGAAGTTACCTGAGACATGGAATGTTCCAATGCTATTGCCCGGGCTGATAGTTCCACCGGAGTTAATCACAAGATTTCCCCCAACGGTTCCCGTCCCTGTCAATAAAGCACCACTAGCGATCGAAACGTCACCTCCGACGCTGCCGTTTAGGTTCAATTCACCAGATAAAACTTGCATGATACCGGTAAATGTGTTGACTCCGCTGAGAGAGAATATTCCTGATCCCACCTTCGTCACTCCGCCGCCGCCACTGATAACCCCTGCATATAATACATTCGCACTATTGCCTGTTGTCAAGGTTCCACTACCTAAAGAAACATTTCCACCGGATGCCCCCCCGCCGGATAAAGAAAGAATCGTTTGATTAAATCCGTTGAGGTCTAAGATTGCTCCCGTTGTATTGTTCATGATGACAGACGAGTTCGGTGAAAACACTCCCGAAGCACCAGCTTTTAAAGTACCTCCGACAACCGCAGTATTTCCTGAATATGTATTTGCTCCATCAAGAGTGAGTGTACCGGCTCCATTTTTGGTTACTGTTCCTGTCCCTGAAATAACTCCTTGGAATGCAGCGTTGCTTGCTTGATCAAATGTCAAGGATCCACCATTGGCTATATTTCCCGTCATCCCCGAAGTGTCGCCTGTGA
>JBAWZJ010000303.1:0-2515 GCA_037143085.1 Parachlamydiaceae bacterium
GATATAGGGACTGATGATCAAGGTACCGAACCCACGATAGGAGGAAGGACGTAACCCTTTACCATCTTGGCTTTGAACAATTTTTGGAGTCATGTAAGCGTAAGCAAAGTTGCTAATATTTGCGTCTGTGTTTTTGAGCATATCAGCCGTCTGTTTCCACTGACCTTTAGCTGAAGTTTTGAGGTGGCGAAGATCTGTTCCTTTCAGATGAGAAAAGTGGATATGACGTGCTATTTCTGGTTGAGTATCTGCATCTTCGAAATTTTTATTGGTGAGAACAAGAAATCCAGATCCTGATCCTCCACTTTGTTGATGCTCTTGATGAGCAATTTGTAAAAGTTTGACAGTAGAAATTGCAAAAGGGTCTTCGTAGATTTCTTTTAAAATTTGATGTTCATTTGCAGAATCATTGACACAACATAAGGCTGAAAACTGTCTGAATGCAGTATGAGGTTCCTGATACAAGGAAAACGGATGGGTGTGATGCTTTTGAGCGTGTTGACATTTGAACATATCGACTTGAGGAAATTTCAAATCGGGTTTTCCTTGAAGAGGTTTACTCGAAATGTCCGGTGCAAGTTTAACCAACCCTAAGCGAATGTATGTTGTTGGAGCAACTTTGTGTAAATCGGCCAATATCTTTTCCATGCGGCTGCATTTTTCAAAATAAGCTGCTCCAATAAATGAAAACAGCGCCTGTAGCCCATTGCTTTGTGCATTATTCTGTGTAAGTTGTTCGCCAAAATGGGATACGGTTTCAGAAGTCACTTTCCCAAATTGAGTGCAAATGGCAGCGCTCGTTCCTACCGCAATAGAGAATGTATTCTCGTGAACCGAGCCACTCACTGGTTCATGATAGGCAACTCCAATGTTGAAATTTCCCATTGAATTTGAAGGATAAGACATTTTCCACCCTTCCGGTGTCGTCAGATTGACATTATACTGTGTGCCATTTGAAGAAAAATCCAGAAAAAATGTTCTACAGTTTACTGCCGCTAACTTGTATGGATGTGTTCCTCCATTGAATTTAATCGCCAATATAGCAAAGAGTTCTGAACGTTTAGCTAAACTGGCAACGGGTGTGAAATCTCCTTTGACTGCGGGACGAGGAAAATCGTTCCATGAGGCAAACTGTTTTTTGTGAATTGTTCTACGAATCCCCACGTCATGCAAAGAGAGTCCTTTTCCTTGAAGCTGTTTTTCGACAAACCGAGTGAACAAAATCCCTGCTGTATCATCTCCATCGAAATTAATGTGTTCTTGAATTTTTTTATCATTGCATAGATATCTTTTAATCCAAAGATCTGCATTAGCATATTCTGAAGGCATAAAAGAGTAGAGATCATGCCCTTCATAAGTATCTATTTCTTTCATCCATGGATATAAGCTAATCCACTGCTGGAGCTTTTCATCAAAAAAAAGAACGCCTGGATAGTTTAGAGAAACTTCATCTTCTCCCGGCAATTGCAAAAACAGCAGTTTTTCGGCAATAGAAGTTGGAAGAGTACATGTTCCTTCCGTATAAAGAGCCTGGCAGCCGGCTTGACGTAGAAGGTAAATAAGTAAAGCGCATTGCTCCCAAGGAGAACCTTGTTTTTCCAAAAATGTTCCGTAAGCACTTCGATGAATACTTGGAGCTAAGAACACTCCATTTTTTCTAGTCAGAAAAGGATCACTAAATTCAACTTCATTATGGACGAATTGAGCCAAAGCCAATGGATCATTTTTCATTTCCTTAACGAATTCGTTAAGACGATAATTCTGCATCAGCTCAGGACCAGCCTGACAGTTTTCATTAATGATGGAAAGAGGGATCAAAGATGCAACAGGTTCCAAAGGTTTTCCTGCATTGAATACTGAAGGTTTACGCAGAGATTCCAGTTGGCGTGGTGGAGGAGAAGTAAAATCCAATTCATATAAGGGAGCCTCTTCGATAGAGAAAGCAAACGTGTAATTAGTTTGAGTGGCTTTTTGGGAAATCAAAAGAGAAAAATTGTGGTAGGGATCAGATACTATAGTCAAACGTAGATCGAGTCCAAAGCGTGATTGTAGAGCCGTTTCAGGAATAGAGATCATTTGATCCAAAGCAATATAATGATCCCACGAGAGTGTATTTTGAATAGGAATAGTGATTTTTTCTTCGTGGACTAGGGAATGATTATCGTAAACTTTGACTCGCAAGTAAGAAGCCGAAAAATCTCTTTGGATAAGAAAACGGTAGAACTGATCGGTATATAGACTCGAAAAAGATTGTCCATCCAGCGGAATGATTCCCGAGTGTGATAGTTTTTCTTCGAGTTGTTCCTTCGAAAGAGAATCATAGAACATTTTTCTATGCTCGCTTAAAGCTTCTGAAGAAAGAATTTCTGTTTTCTCCGACGGGTGGATAGTTGAAGCTTTGCCTTCGAAAGCGGCGATTTGCGATTGAAGAGTGGCTAGTTCTTTTGGGTTGCCTTCTCCAATGTTGATTAACTCTTGAAGGATTCCGGCTATTTGCTTTTGTACGTTCCAATAA
>JBAWZJ010000304.1:0-2513 GCA_037143085.1 Parachlamydiaceae bacterium
GCGATTGGGCTTGCCTCTTGGACAGACACCTCTTTTTCTTGTAGAGAGGTGGAAGCATCAGCCAATTCGACCCTATCAAGTTCTAGCAGAGGGGCAAGGACTATAAAAGCGATAAGGATGACGAAAACGACATCGATGAGAGGGGTTAGGTTAACCTCTGGATTCTCCATAGGGGCTGAATTAGAAAGGCGGAAAGAGCGCCTGCTCATGAGACATCCACCTTTCGGTAATAAATCTCCACAGAGGCGAGTAGTTCGTTTGAAAACTCCTCCATTTCGACCTGGAAGTCACGCACCGAGTTTTTGAGGTAGTTGTAGCCGATGAGAGCTGGGATTGCATCGACAAGCCCGAGGACTGTTGTCGCCAATGCAAGGGAAATCCCTCCCAAAACGACATTATGTGTACCCCCCGTTTGCGTTTGGAGCTCGGAAAATGTGGTCAAAATTCCCCAAACAGTTCCAAGGAGTCCAAGGAATGGCGCTAAACTGACGATTGTTGCTAGAATAAAGAGGTTTTTTTCTAGATATTTCACTTGCTTTGTCATTGCGACCATCAGATGGGATTGGACAAAGTCTACATCTGTAGGGGACATATACGAGATGAGTCCATCTGTTGTCGCACCCTGTTGTTGTCCAAAATGTCGATTTTTATTTAAAATCTCCAAAGTGTACTTTTTAAGAGCAAAATAAAGGTTAAAGAAAGGGTTAGGGCGATTGTGGCGACTCGAGGATGTCGACTCAATTCCCAGGGGATTTGTCCTTTGGGACTCAAAAGCTTTGTAAAATTGCATCGAATTTTTTCGTGCCAGGTAGGTGATCCACCCCTTATGGGCGATGAGAATCCATGAGATGATTGAGAGCATAATCAACCCGATAAAGATGAGTTTTCCCATCCAATCCGATGCAATATAAGCATCAATAAAGGGATTTGAAGCTAAAATAATATTTACAATCATTAATCAATCCTGTATAATAGATAATCTAAATTTGAATTTATTTGTTCTGCAGGTTTTGTTAGGTGTTTTGAAAAACATATGGATAACGGATCTCTTGCCTATTTGTCAAGGAAAGGGATCTTAATAGTAAAAAAGGAGAAAAATGAGTAACTTTTTACGTTTAAGCCTATGCCTTTTGTGCTTCGGTCTCTCGACGGGGGCGTTCAGTAGCAATGAGCCTACTCAACCGCCAGCTGTGGAGCAGTCCGTCACACAAGATCCATTGACTGCTAACTTAATCAGTGAAAATGGTACAATCCAGCCAGGACATTCTTTTTGGGTGGCTGTCCAGATGCACGCGGATGATCATTGGCATGCCTACTGGAAAAACCCTGGGGATGCAGGGATGCCTCCTGTAATCGATTGGAACCTCCCAGAAGGGTTTACTGTTGTTCAAACCTTATGGCCTTCTCCAAAGCGTTTTAATGTAGCCTCGTCGGTAGGATTTGGATATGAAGGGGATTTTGCTCTCTTGGTAGAGATTCTTCCGCCGGCTTCTGCTAAGGAAGGAACTGTAGACATTGCAGGGCAAGTGCGTTGGGTTGTCTGCTCTGATGCTACCTGTCTTCCTGGAGAAAGTGACATTACCTTAAGTATGCTTGTATCTTCGACAGAACCTGTAGCCGTTGCTGCGCAGTCTGACAAATTTAAGCAACTCTGGTCGAAAATCCCGCAAAAGCATGAGGGAATCGTTGCTAAGAGAACAGACAACTTATTAGAAATTTCATTTCCTCATACTGATGAAGAAACACAGAAAATTGAGAGTGTAGAATTTTTTTCTGAAAAACACAAAACTATTAACGACACCGTTCCTCCACTATTTGAACCATCAGCAGAGAATCCAGGGCAATATACAGTTGTACTGGAAGAAATTGCTTCCGAGCAGCTATTAAAAGGGATTCTGGTTCTTCACACATCCTCAGGAGATAAAGCATACACTGTAGACCTTTCGGTGAACAATGTAGGTGATGATATTGCTGTTGCGCTATCGGATCACGAAAAAAGCAATACTAGTGAACATGTACAACAACAGTCAGTTCATCATGATTTTGACTTTAAAGGCGGCGTTGTTCTAGCGATCATTTTTGCCTTTATTGGTGGGATGTTGTTAAACCTGATGCCATGTGTTCTTCCTGTGATTTCTTTCAAAATTCTGAGTTTTATTAAACTGTCCGGGGAAAGCCGTAAATTGATATTCAAGCATGGTCTAGCCTTCTCCGGTGGTGTATTAGCCTCTTTTTGGGTGCTAGCATCCATGCTCTTGGTCCTCCAAGCTTATGGTCGCTCAGCCGGCTGGGGATTCCAACTGCAAGAGCCTCTATTTGTCGCTATCTTAGCAGCGTTTATTTTTGTCTTCGGTCTTAGCTTGTTTGGAATGTTTGAGTTGGGTACTTCAATTATGGCCAAGGCGGGAGCTGTCCAAGGAAAGCCGGCAAGTGGCCGTGAGTTGCTTGGGTCGTTTTTGAGCGGAGTATTGGCAACGGCTGTTGCTACACCGTGTACAGGTCCTTTCTTAGGT
>JBAWZJ010000305.1:0-2511 GCA_037143085.1 Parachlamydiaceae bacterium
CCCGGAGATTGTTAATATGGAGCCGGGTTGCAGATCTGCCACTTTACGGTAATCTTCCTTGTTGTCGATGACAACTTGAATGAATCCGGTACGGTCGCGTAAAATGAGAAAATTTAATTTACCAAAGGCTCTGAGGTTGTTAAGCCAGCCACGCACTGTGACGGATTGATTGACATGGTTCACTAATTCAGAAGCTAAAATACGTTTCATATGACGATCCTACGTTCGGTATACTAAGGTTTTGGCGAAGATTATATCTCCCGTATATTTACCTTGCAACTGTCGTTTTAGTTCGACTTTGTCCATTTTCTTGGTTCAGTTCCAGAGAGAGAGAACTCCAGCGTAATAAATTTCGATGGATGGGCATTTTTTGCTCTTCCGAGAAATCCATTTAGCTGGAGAAAGCTTCTCTCGGAAAATGAACCAAAAAATGTACAAAGTCGAGTTTAGGTTTATTTTTAATGAAATAAATGGTAGAATTTCTTTCGAATAACAAAAAATAAAGGTAACTAATGAAAAACTCGGCAATTTTGCGTGTCTTTGGCGCCATTATTTTAGCCGTCATTGCCGGATGTTTTACGGGGCGTGACACAGCAATTTTTGAAATCAATTTATTGCAACTTTATGGTGTTGTCGGCCAAACATTCTTGAATGCCTTGAAGTTAATTGCTGTTCCTCTTGTTTCTTCATCAATCATTATTGCTACAGCGCGTATGGGTTCGGATAGTGCGTTTAAGGTGTTGGGATTTAAGAGTTTTGGATATTTTATTTCGACTACAGTTTTGGCGATGCTTGTCGGTTACTTTTGCGTCACAATATTGCAACCGGGTATTGGACAAGATGGATCGGTGGGTCAAAGTTATATCAGTGCGGAACAATTAAAAGTGATGCAAAGTGAAGCAGACCAAGGGGTTTTTGAAAAGATCGAACTGATTCTTTTGCGGATGGTTCCGTCTAATATTGTTCAAGCTGCAGCTGAGGGACAGATTTTAGGACTCATCGTTTTCTGCTCATTTTTCGGATTCCTTTCGGCAAAAATTGATCCTCACGCCTCAGCTACTGTTCTTTCATTTTTCCAAGGTGTTTTCGAGATTATGATGAAAATCACCCACCTGTTGATGAAGGTCTTACCTGTCGGTGTCTTTGCTTTAATAGCAAAGGTTATAGCTTCTACCGGGCTTGATGCCATCGCGTCTGCGATCGCCTTTTTTGGTGTCGTCCTTTTAGGGTTATCCATCACGTGCGGTGTTGTTTTTCCGGTGTTTTTAAAGATTATTGGCAAAAAGAACCCTTTTCAACATTTTCGAGCTATGTTTCCTGCATTAATCACGGCATTTTCTACGAGTTCTTCAGCAGCGACAATGCCTGTGGCTATAGAATGCCTTGAAGAAGGTGCAGGTATTCCTTCACGCATATGCAATTTTTTTGTCCCATTGGCAACAGCGATTAATATGCCCGGAACAGCATTGCACGTATGCGTAGCCGTATTTTTTATAGCTCAGGTTTATGGAGTGTCTCTCGGTTTCGCAACGCAAGGAATGATCCTTTTGATGACACTATTGACATCGTTTGGCGTTGCTGGTGTTCCCTCTGGTAGTCTCTTTGCTATTGTTACAGTGATGACAATGATCGGGTTGCCTTCAGAAGGGATCGTCTTGATTCTAGTTGTCGAGCGTTTACTTGACATGTGTCGTACTGCAGCGAATGTGTATGCGAATAGCTGCTGTGCCGTGTTGATAGCGCAGGCGGAAAGGCAATTTAAAGAAAATAATAATGTTGATGTCGTTCCTATCCAAGTACAGGCTTCATGAAAACTGTTGTTGTCGGGATGTCCGGAGGCGTTGACTCCGCTGTTTCAGCTCTCCTTCTCAAACAACAAGGTTATGATGTCATTGGCATCTTCATGAAAAATTGGGAAGAGAAAGATAGCAGTGGGGTCTGTCAGTCCGTTCTTGATTATGAAGATGTTGTGCGTGTCTGCGATCAGATAGGCATTCCTTATTATTCGGTGAATTTCGTTAAAGAATATTGGGATAATGTTTTTACCCATTTTTTAGAAGAATTCAAGCTGGGGCATACCCCTAATCCCGATATTTTATGCAACCGTGAAATTAAATTTAAAGTTCTTTTAGACAAAGCTCTTTCAATAGGTGGAGAGGCCCTTGCAACGGGGCATTATTGCCGCAACAGATTTCAAAATGGGGAGTGGCAATTGCTTAAGGGGGTTGATCCCGGAAAAGATCAGAGTTACTTTCTTTATACTATAGGGCAACAAGCTTTAAGCCGGGTGATATTTCCTGTCGGAGACATCCTTAAAACGGATTTACGGCGTATTGCCCGCGATAATCATTTGGCTAATGCGACGAAGAAGGATAGTACAGGGATCTGTTTCATCGGGAAGAGAGACTTTAAAGATTTTTTAGGAAAGTATTTAGCTTATACCCCGGGAGAGTTTCGTACGGTTGACGGTAAAGTTGTTGGCTCCCATGAAGGAGTTGCCTACTATACTCC
>JBAWZJ010000306.1:0-2505 GCA_037143085.1 Parachlamydiaceae bacterium
GAGAGAGGCTTTCTCCAGCTAAATAAATTTCTCGGAAGGGCAAAAAATGCCCATCTGTCGAAATTTATTACGCTGGAGAAAGCCTCTCCCTGGAATTTGAACCAAAAAAATGTACAAAGTCGAGATAACGATGACATTTACTGATTTACAATTTATTTTTAATCGAGCTCTTGCACTCACTTTTTCGAAGAAAAAATTGGCGCTAGTGTTTCTGGTAGTGGCCCTGTGTGGTCTTATGGTTGTTTTTTTTAGGGGACTGGCGGCAAATGCCGGGGAATGGATATTGATGAGCCTAACTTTTCTTCCATTTTTCCTATGTGCAGGGGTTCTCTTAGCTCTTGGAATATTGCTTATTCGCGTCTATCATGATGAAGTAAAAGGAAAAGCAGTTGATTACAAGGGGATTATCAATAAATCGTGGGAAGTGATGATTGGTTCATCTTACCTTTCCGTGCCGATTATTCTCAGTTATCTGCTTCTTTGGATTCTATTAGGAATGTTTATTCTGTTAATCAAAACCCCAGTAGTCGGAGATTTCTTTGGTGTGGTATTAGCTTTTGGGCCATTTCTACTCAATTTAGGATCTATTGTTCTCGCTTTATTGAGTTTGGCGATGCTTTTTTTGTTAACACCGATTGTTGCTTTGAAAGGATTGAATAGAATCCGTGTGACTCAAATGTTAGTCGATCGGATTAAAGCTGACCCATTTTCAAATATCGTTTTGGCGTTTTTTGCTTTATTGCCCCTTCTCTTTGTGTCGGGGTTGCTTTTACTGGCTGCTTATATGACCGGCTCAGTATGTCAATCGTGTGACAGTCCACTGCATAACACTTTACAGTGGTTTTTTGTGATGATCCCGTTTACCGCGTTGCTAACCCCTGCTGTCGTTTTCTTCTTCAATTTTGCAGCAGAAGCTCATGTCTTAATTCGATCTAAATAACTCTGTAAGATGATCGTTGCCGCAACGGAGTCGACCATTTTTGCGCGTCGCTTTCGAGAGAAATTTCCTTCGCGGAGTGAACGGTCAGCTTGCACCGACGATAACCGTTCATCCCAGAGGGCTATGGGGGTGTCTATCAATGCTTTTAATAAAGAGACAAAGTGCTCCACCTCGTCAGCCAGCATCCCATGTTTACCACTCATCATTAAAGGCATGCCTACCACAAGTTCTTCGATATTATAAGAATTTGCGGTCGCGTGTTTAGTGAGTTCCTGGACCAGCTTTGCGGCTGAATCCTCTGTTTTTTTTTCAGCCTTTAACGTCATTGATGTTGTTGCGATGATTTTTTGCTCATCAGAAATGGCTATCCCTATCCGTGCAAGGCCGTAGTCTATTGCGATTATACGTCCAGCTCTTGGTTTCATTGTTTCGTCTTGTGGTTAATCATTGCTTGGACAAAGGCTGAAAATAAGGGGTGCGGAGCTGTCGGTTTAGATTTAAATTCAGGATGGAATTGGACGCCAACCATCCATGGGTGGTCTTTAACCTCGACAATTTCGCACAAACTTCCCCCTTCAAGAGTTCCCGAGATGACAAACCCTTCCTTTTCCATCGCCTCTTTATAGTCGTTGTTGAATTCAAAGCGGTGTCTATGACGCTCGTTGATGATGTTTTTACCATATGCTTGATAAGCATGAGTTCCGGGTTTTAAGGCACAGTTGTAATTGCCTAGGCGCATCGTACCGCCCAAATCTTGCACATGCCGTTGCTCACTTAACATCGAGATGACAGGGTTTGTTGTTTGTGGATCGATTTCCGTTGAGTTTGCGTCTGCAAGCTTTAACACATGTCTTGCGAACTCTACGCTCATCACTTGCATCCCCAAACAGATGCCAAAATAAGGCACTTTCTTTTCACGACAATATTTCGCTATGGCGATTTTTCCCATCCACCCACGTTCTCCGAAGCCTCCAGGGATAAGATAGCCATCACAACCTTTAACCTCTTCGAGGATATCTTTATTGGATTCAACTTTTTCTGCTTCGAATTGTTTGATATCGAGAGCATATCCTGCGGCGATAGCCGCATGTTTTAACGATTCGATCACAGATTTATAGGCATCTTGATGCTGTACATATTTCCCTACAAGGGCCAGTGTGATCGTTCCCTTAGGATTTTTCAATGAGTGGATAATCTTTTCCCAGTCGCTGAGGTTGATATTTTTTTCAGTGATGCCTAATAGCTTACATACCATTCGATCGAGTTTTTGTTCGTGAAGTTCAAGAGGAACTTCATAGATGCTATGCTTGACATCGACTTCGTCAATGACAGCTTCGCGTGGAACGTTACAATAGAGAGCAAGCTTGTCTTTTACGTCGTCCGATAAGGACATCTCGCAACGGCACAAAACGATATCAGGAAAAATGCCAATTTCGCGCAATTGTTGAACCGAATGTTGCGAAGGCTTTGTTTTGACCTCCCCAGCAGCGCGGAGGTAAGGAACATATGTCAAATGAATGTTGACGCAGTCTTTTGGATATTTATTTCTGAATTGGCGAATAGCC
>JBAWZJ010000307.1:0-2502 GCA_037143085.1 Parachlamydiaceae bacterium
AGTATGCAGTGGAAATCGTTCAAAAAATCCAACAGCGCCTGCATACTGTCCAAAAGAAAACGATCGCCGTTCCGGACGCTGTCGTCCAGGCGATCAACACGGAAGCGTCTTTTATTGGAAACCTTCTCAGCGACCGTGACTTGTCGAAAGTCTCGTTGGAATCTGTCTCTAAACGGTGGCCTCATACATTGCCAACACTGCTCGAGGCTCGAGAACAGTTTGGACAGGAACGCCCGACGCCGGAACAGGTTAGAAGTATCTGCGATCAATACATTGCAGCGCGAATGGTCGAAGAAAGCTCCCTGGCCCTATCGCCTTTTAACCATCTCTCGATCCATCAGTGGACACAGCTGTTCTTAAAGCCAGAATCTGCGGAACCGGAAGCGCCTTTAGCGAGCGCCGCCCAACAGGCAGCCGCAGGATTACAAATTCTTAGAAATAGTGCTCGGGAAAAGGTGCAGACACAAGAACTCGTGCATTTTGTCAACCAGTCCCCAATCTCAATAGATTCAGCCACCCTCCTGCATGTCATTGGAGATATATTCGGAAAAGACACTCTTCTTGAAGGGCATCAACCAATTTTGATCTTGCAGTACCTTCTAGGACTCGTTCACGCTGAAATAGAAACATCCAAAAAAACAGACATCTGTGAAGAAGACTCTAAATCTGCGTTCTGCAATAAATTTTTCTCCGATGAATTTTGGCTGATTCAGATGTCCAAGCAAGATAGAGTCAAAATTTTCGAGGTCCTGGAATCGAAGCTTAACCGAGCGATTGTACTCTCTGAAAACTTCTCTTCAGAGGATCCCATGCGCTGGTATGATTCGGTCCAACGGGAAGTGGAGGGATTGGCTCACGGCGACACCTTCTTCTTCCCCGGAGGATGGCTCAAACACGCGATTGTTTATGAAGTGCTAAAGCAGGAAAATGGGCTATTTACATTTCGTGTCTACAATACAGGGGAAGGGCTTGAATATTATGCCCGTGCCGTTGTCGAGGCAAAAACACACTTTTTTCCTTTCATAGAAATCATCGATATCCCGTCAGAAAATTTATTAAACCCTATATTTTTGCAAGGTCTAAAAGAGTTAAAACAGATAGAGAAAGGGCAAATAACTCTCGTGAGACGTTTGCTTCCTGAACTCGGCGGTACATTTAGTGAGAGAACATATCGAATGGATGAGTTGCGTCTACCTCAACAAAGCGGCACATGCGCCTACTTGTCTATCATCACAGCCTTCTCTTTCCAATTTGAAAGTTTGACCGAATCGCAACATTTTGTCTTTGAGGTCCAACTCAAGGCGTTGAACGACTATGATGCGACTCACGATTATGAAGAGATCGTCGACTTTAATCTCGTGCACAAGGGGGTTGCAGCCTTTGCCGTTCGTTTAGATGAGTGGAGAAAAAATAACGACATCACAGCGGAAGAACAACAGTATGCAGTGGAAATCGTTCAAAAAATCCAACAGCGCCTGCATACTGTCCAAAATATAATGGATAAAGAAACAGCTCGGTTGCATCCTTTATTTCATCCAGGTCCACAAACAAACAGTGAACTTTTTTATAAGCTGCCATTGGATGTTCCAGGTGGAGTCAATCAGTACGGAGAGGGTCTTCCAAAGCGAGCTCTTTCTGAAATTCCTTTGAACGTAATGACATGGAAACCAGAAGGAGTGAATTTCCTAAAAGATCTAGAAGGCTTTTTGGGCCAACTCGTTTTAAAAACTTCCCTTCAGGGGTTTTTGAAAACACGTGAAGATATCAAGGACATTGTCTTAAAGATCTCATTGACTGACAACGTTTTTTGGAACTCTATCGATGAAAAAGCCGTAGAGCCTCTGATTCATTATTTTAGGGACGTCGCGCAACGATTTGTCGATAATCTGATGGATATCCGCAAAACCGATCCTAACAGGACCCTTGAGTTACATCCCACCGATTATTTAACAGTCATAAAATTACTGACCTTTGCTGACAAATTATCTAAACTCTACCCAAAAAGCCTAGAATTTACCCCACCGGATCTATATCAGGCACGTTTTGGAGAATTTTTAAGCGCCCGCTCGCTATATTTTGGTGTTGCAGATCCGGCTTGGGCAATCGAAGCCTCACACTTGCGTGACTATTGGACGATTACACCTGAAAAGCCGGATGGTTTCTTTGCTTTGTTGGAACGTCCTGTTGGTACGTATAGAACGACTACTTTTGAAGCGTGTTCAATCAAGGAGGTTACATGGATCATGAATTGGCTCCAATCGCCGATCATTAAAAAACGAATTGTTGAACAGCATAAGGAGTGGTCTAAAAAAAGCATCCCAGAATTAACAACTGCGATCATCAACGAATGGTGGTATCAAGATTATCCTGATTCTTCGCTGCATGTTCTCAAATTTATCCCTGACCGAAAACAATTAGATCCAGGATCAATCGTTCCCTCTTCCTTCCTCACTTTAATCGATCTAAGTTACTTGGTTGATGCTCTGCTCACTGCAGGGGCAT
>JBAWZJ010000308.1:0-2500 GCA_037143085.1 Parachlamydiaceae bacterium
CGGGAGCTTTCAAGCTAGCCAAAAATTCCAACTTTCAGCTGGAACCAGTATATACTGCTCATAGCTCAAAATGAGAATTTTGGCTAGCGCGAAAATCCCCGCAGATAGAACATCGTAAAATTAATATGAACCAATTTACGATCTTCGATCTGCTGGGATTTTCGCGCGTTAGAAACGCCAACTTTTGAATGGCGTTCAGTATAATCTATTTGAGAAGTTTTAACATCGATGCTTGAAGTAAGCTAAATTTTTCTATCCAATTTTCAACGGGTTTTTTTGATATTTCTTCAGAGATAATAGAAAAACTTTTAGGGCATATTTTTTCTAATGATTGGAGGATCTTTTTATAGAAGTCATTCGGTTTATCGATAGGCAATTTTTGGTCATTCATCATCTTAAGCAATTGTTGTAAGTGATCATTTTCTTCTCTGAGAAGAATGTTATGTATAGCACTTTTTAATTGTTTAATATTTTCTTTAATATCTTCAGATGGCTGTTTACTTATTTCGGCTGAAATAGTAGGAAAAGTTTTCCTGCATGTTTGGGCTTCTATTAAACAAGATTGATAGAGTTGGTTTAGATAGACATCATCAACTTCTGGCTTTTCGAGTTCTTCATCGGTAGGAATTTTTTGGAAACAGTCACGAAGGGTATCAAACTCTCGTCGGAGAAGGCATTTAATTAAGCTTCCCAGTTGAGAGATTTTGTCCTCAAATTCTTTTTTTCCTCAGCTTTTTGAAGAGATAAAATAATTGCTGATGTTCGCTCATCATCTTCCTGTAATTCTACCAAACAGTCATTATAATGTAGTTCGTGAATACAGTCGGCATCGAGATCCGAGGAAGTCATCCCAAGGATCGAGTGGAGGTGAAGACGTTCTTTGATAGTTAATTCAAAATGTAATTGCCCGTCAGGGAAAAGTTCTTTTGTTTTTGTTACTAAAGGGGTTAAAACCTTTTGTGAGGCTGTGCAGCGGTCTAATATGTCAAAAAATAACTGGCCGGAAGGTTGGTTGACCAATCTTACCTCTTCAGGAGAAAGCTTTCGTTGAAGATTGTTGATTGGTTTTTTTGTTTCTTCTGAGTAAAGATTACTTAATAATTCTGCCGACTTTGTAAGCCCTCTTATTTGATCGGTCAGTTTACAGAGGTCGGGAGATAATCGTCCCGGATCGATTTCAGTGATTCTTAATCTTTGCCTTTCCGGGTGCCTAGCTTGGTGTGCAAGTTCTAAAGAGGGGAACCATTGGGATTGTTCCTGTGGGGGTAGGCTTATAAAAAAATCAGGGGTAAAACTAGTGTTCATAGAATTTTTTTGTGGGGATTTTTAATTTTCATCGTCGAGGGGATCATCGTTCTCAAAAGTTTCTTCATCGTCAAAAGAGTCGTCGTATTCTAAAACATCATGTTCTAAATCTTCACCATGTTCAGAATCGTCATCATCTTGTGAAAAGTCCTTATCTTCTAGAGACACATCATGATGCTCTCCTTTTTCTTTTTTCTTTTTCCCTTTTAGGTAGATTTCTAGAGGCAATCCGAGGAAGGAGTATGATTCACGGAACTGGTTGTAGATGTATTTTTTATATGTTTCTGTCATGAGGTTTGGGAAGTTGACGAACATGACAAATCTTGGAGGTTGAATACCCACCTGCGCCATGTAGTAGATTCTCAACCGCTTTCCTTGAATCATTGGGGGGTGGTTCCGTTGTAAGCACATCCCGATGAATTTATTTAATTGACCGGTAGAGACCCGTTTCTTTGAGTCAGCATAGACTTGAGCTGTGATTTCAAAAATTTTCTCAACATTACGCCCAGTTGTAGCTGAAATAAATAGTTTTGGACAGTGTTTAAGGAAAGGAACTTCTTCTTCAACACCTTGTAAGCAGTGCTCCATCCGGAATCCTTTAACGAGATCCCATTTGTTGAAGAGGATGATACACCCTTTTCCGGATTCTTCGATCGCGTTAGCAATCTTTTTCTCTTCTCTTGTGATCCCTTGCTGAGCATCGAGCATAAGGATACAAATATCAGCCCGTTCGATTGCTCTTTCCGTCCGAATAGCTGCAAATTTGTCGACAACTTCGTGTTCAGCTTGTTTTCGGCGAATCCCTGCAGTGTCGATCAAGTTATAGCGCACTCCGTTATGTTCGAAAGGAACATCTATGCTATCCCTAGTTGTTCCTGGGATAGGGCTGACGATACACCGTTCTTCATCAAGCAGATAGTTGACGAGAGACGATTTCCCGACATTAGGTCTTCCAACAATTGCTAAGTGGATCGACTGGTCATCTTCGACAGCTGTCGCTTCCTTTGGTAGATTAACGAAGGCCGCCTCTAGCAATTCCGCAATATGCCAACCTTGTGCCGCTGAGACTGCGATCATTGAAGGAATCCCTAAATTCTGAAATTTGTAGATTAGGTGTTCTTCGGAGATATTATCGATTTTATTTACTGCAAGGCAGACGGGTTTGTGTGTTCTATGGAGGATTTGGGCGATTTCT
>JBAWZJ010000309.1:0-2490 GCA_037143085.1 Parachlamydiaceae bacterium
TAATGGCTGTTTTGCCTCTACTTTTGTCAAATCAAATCTTCATGCAATTTCCCTGCGTACTAGTCCAACCCCTCAATTTAATTAGTTCTATAGTAATAGTTCATTTCCTCATTTTTCTTAGGACCTATTACTTGCCAATTTAAACAAAGAATCTCCGCTTCGATGCGGAGTTGACCAATATAAACATCTTCTCCGCAAAGATGAGGGGTTGCTGAAGAAAGGGAATCATAGTCAATTGGAACTAAGTTCAATAAAAATACAGGACGCGCCACCCCCAATCGCAAATGTTCTAATCCGATCAGAATAACATCTCGGTCCAACGTCCAACGAAACACATTCCTAAAATGAAATTCCTCTTTTTGCCTCCCTTTCCATGTTCCTTTTTCATTAAAAATCAGAATATTGTCCCCATGTTTCACTACATCGACATTTCCCACGCCGTTACCATCCCATCCACGCTCCCCGTTTGATTTTGTTTTGGCGCAAAAAGTTAACCGATTGACAGTTGTCAATCTTTTCCAAAAATTCATTAATACTTGTTCCTTATCCATTAGACCTCTTGCATAATTCAGTTTCTATTAATCTTCCCTGAGGCTTTTTCAGTCGACCCTCGAAAATCGTTATTTTCCTTTGCATTAAACTCTACAAGTCTGTGAAAATAGACTTTTAAAAGTAGAAAACCAAGGCTGTACTCATGTTTAATAATATTATTCGCAAGAATCTTTTTTTGTCCCTGCTACTACTCAGCTTATCATGTTTTTCAGGAAATCTAGCTGCCGATGTATGCGGTAAATTCGACTTTGGACCTGCTTATTTACATATCGACGTTCTACAATCAGGCCATACTATCCAAACACTAAACATGCCAGGCCTAAGAATCGATAGCACAGTCATCGTTTGGAAAGGCGTCTGCGTAAAACCTTTCCTTACCTATGGCGGCAAAGGGAGCAGCCAAATCTACAACCTTGGTTGCGGAGTCGGACACTACACCCCGATCGGCGACAAATGTTCTATCACACCTTCCGTCGGTGTTGCCTATACAAATTTCAAAACACACTTTCATGTCCCTACATCTTCCGAAGTATCAATCGTCCTAGAAGAGCAATTCCAATCAATATCCCCGTATGTTGGCATCGATGCATCTTACTGCTTTTATAAAGGGTGGCGCCTCGTCGGCTCCTACCAATATCTATGGAGTTTCAGTCAAACAGAGATCAAAGGGCAGCCGACAACTAACAGCCAACCAAAAGGTTCGTGCTACGGTTTAATGGTCGAATACGATGTCAACAACAAATGGTCTATCAATCTGGGCGCAGCATACAACATTAGTCTCACAAAAGAAAAACATGGCCTAAGAGGTTACGGGGCCCGCCTAGGATTTGCCTACTGGTTCTAGTCCAACCTATCAATTTAAGTGAAACAGTGTACCTAGTACGCTATTTCACGTATGCTTGGTTACGACGTTACCTCTTGCAATTATGCAAGAGGTTTATACCGAATGCTAGTGAAAACTTGGCATTTTTGGCGCGTCTGAAATGCTAACTTTTGAATTACGTTCAGTATAATTCACACTGGCTCATACAACTTTACCGGGATGACTCCAAATGAGCTTATCGACAAGCTCATTATTTACCTTTAAATCTATTACAGTAGGTAGCTCAGGAATATCCTCTAATACAGCCTGCCGCTCTCTTTCGCCCCACGATTCTTCCATATACCCCTTATAAAATTCTCGATGTTTCTCATTTAAAAATTTATCCCAGGATGGAGGTGTATTGTAAGCATTTAACATTTTTTTTCTGATAGCCTCCCCGCTTTCTCCTCGTAAATCAAGACCAAAACCTATAAACAATTCTTTTCCGGGAGTACTATCAACACAAATAGTATACATCTCTTTCCCAAAGCCGAAACGATGTTTTTTTGAAAAATCGGTGACTCCCCTGAAATAACACAAGCTGCCTGGTTTAACCCCATCTAAATTTTCCCTTCTACTTTGAAACAAAACCAACCTATTTATTAAAGAATAATCATTTGGATTTATCGCGAATAAATTCTCTGTATCACCTATCACCATACGATGTTCTCCTTGGAAAAGATAATTGAATCTAAATTTTCCCAGTAAGTCTAAAAAAGCCTTGTGCAGAGCAATAGAATACAGTAAGGCAGAATCGCATATCGAAAAATTCTCGAAAAAACTTTTTAATGCTTTGGATGGCAAAACGTCCTTCTTCACCCTAAATGTGTAAGGAACCTGTAGATTTGTTTTAGGGTCTCTAACATGCTCAAAATAACTTTTAGAAGCGCACCCTTCAATAAAATTATTATTATCTATCAAATACGAAACTTTAAGAGTTGTTTCTTTTCGATAATATTGACAGGCTTTAAAAAAAATATCGGCAGACCAGATTCCACTTTCAATATAAAGCAAATCTTTTTCTCGACTTTGTACAAGTTTGAACGACGAGCTCGTGCCTCGCTCGTCGTTCAAAC
>JBAWZJ010000310.1:0-2484 GCA_037143085.1 Parachlamydiaceae bacterium
ACGGGATAGTGGGTGGCTTGCGGAACATATGTTGATTTTAGGGATAACAAATCCTAATGGGGAAAAAAAATATATAGCTGCTGCATTTCCCAGTTCTTGCGGAAAGACAAACCTTGCGATGATGACGCCAACATTGCCTGGTTGGAAAATTGAAACAGTGGGCGATGATATTGCATGGATGGCTTTTGATGCTGACGGAACACTTCGGGCGATCAATCCGGAAGCTGGTTTTTTTGGTGTTGCACCAGGGACATCGATGACATCCAATCCGAATGCTATGTTTTCTATCAGCAAAAATACAATTTTTACAAATGTGGCGTTGACGGATGAAGGGGATGTTTGGTGGGAAGGAATGACGCCAACAGCTCCAAAACATCTTGTTGATTGGTTGGGCCGTGACTGGTGTGTTGACGTTTCTACAAATAAGGCAGCTCAGCCGAATTCTCGTTTCACTGCGCCGGCAAAGCAATGTCCTGTGATTGATAAAGCTTGGGAAGATCCTAATGGTGTTCCTATCTCAGCGATTCTCTTTGGCGGCCGCCGAGCATCTGTTGCGCCGCTTGTCTGCGAGTCTTTCGATTGGCAGCATGGCACATTTTATGGCGTCAGTGTGGCGTCAGAAACAACGGCTGCAGCGGTTGGTGAAGTTGGGCGGATGAGGCACGATCCTTTTGCTATGCTTCCTTTTTGTGGGTATAACATGGCTGATTATTTCGGCCATTGGTTGCAGATGGGCGAAGGGCGTGATCTTAAAAAATTACCGCGTATTTATAGCGTTAATTGGTTTCGGAAAGGAGAATCAGGCGAATGGCTTTGGCCAGGATATGGGGAAAATTCACGGGTTTTGAAGTGGGTCTTTGAAAGATTAACGGGCGATGCCGATGCGATAAAAACGCCGATAGGTAATGTGCCAACGCTTGAAAGCTTTGATGTTTCCGGTCTAGACATACCTTTAAAAACAATTCAGAAGTTGTTTTATGTAGATAAAACAGATTGGTTGCGAGATGCTGATGAAATAGAAAAATATCTCACTCTCTTTGGAGATCGACTTCCGGGTAAAATCACTGAAGAAGTAAATAAACTTAAAACCCGTCTTCTCCAATAACCATATGGCTGAATCATTAAAGGCTATCCGTCGACTCACAATCCTTTTGGTTCTTAGTGGAACTCTTAATATTTTTCTTGCTGGGGCTATTTTTTACTGGAGTGTAAAGGAAAGGCCTCCGACGCCTTATTTTGAACTCAAACCAGCGAATGTGGGCGAGCAGCAGGCTCCTCTTGCGATTGAACATACTGATAGTCAGGTAATCCGGTATTTTCGCAGAATGCCTATCGCTTGGTTAGTGTCTCGTTTGAATAACAATCAATTAGTTGAAAACGGATATACGCAGCGCGATTTAGCTCTGGCAAGCTTGGTGTCTTTTCATCATTTCGATATCGAACGAGCTTTGGCTGGATTAAAGCCCCCCGAGCAAAAAAGACTCATCCGTTACGGTGAGTTTCAAGATGGTACTCCTGCGGAATTAATTTTATACCCGGGTCTTTCCGAGCAACATTTCAATGCAATTCGTTTGTTTGCCGCTACAGAGAGATGGCCATTGACGGCTAAAGGGCTCTTTTTAGCATTGCAGAAGGAAGAAAAAGACAATTCGCTTGTAGAGGCATTTGAGATCACATCGGAATTTAATTTAGTTGAGATGCTATTTAATCGAGTTGGAGTCCTAATTGATAAAAATGAGTTGGTTGCGTTTCTGCTTGATGGAGAATGGGTTCAGCTTGCAGTGTTTGCTCAACAACAAAAGACATCACAAGATTTTTCAGCTGCACGTCGGCAGAGCTTTCTTCTCGGTTATGTGCAGAAAAAGTCGCGAAATGCAGCGCGATTGATGTTGAAAACAGATGGAGCATTTGCAGCGCGTAAACTCGATGATGCGCAGGTTTTACAGTTATTAGAGTTGATTGATAGAAAGAGTGTGGAAGGAGAACAGTTTGCTTTGCTGTTACTTGCAAGCCCAAGGTCTGATGCTGTCCGAAAGTTGGCCGCACAGCGTCTTTATGAGTATGCAGGAGAGCCTATGCCTGAAAAATATAGTCATGCGGTTGCTCTTGCTCGTTTCTCTCCGCAATATGTTGAAGTTGCAGAGGCTCTTGTCACTCCACCGCAACCAAAGTCTCTAACACCGGCAGCAATAAAGCCTGTTGTGGCAACGCCGCCACCAAAGCCTATAACACCAGCAGTAACAAAGCCTGTTATGGCAACGCCGCCGCCTAAGGTTAAAAGTGTTGAGCCTTTACAAACAAAATTACAAATTCCAAAGCAAACAACTCAAAAAACTGTAGAGCGAAAATTGGGGGCAACAACCCCGCCTCAAACGAGAACAATTTTTTATGTTGTTAAAGAAGGGGATTCGCTATGGAAGATCGCGCGGAATTTCAATGTTGATATCGAAGTGATTCGCGCGTACAACCAACTGGATTCGGATC
>JBAWZJ010000311.1:0-2468 GCA_037143085.1 Parachlamydiaceae bacterium
CACTTTAGCTAAGGACAAAGCCGACTATCTCCTCTTTATCGATGCAGATGAGAAACTCACGGTGTCTAAAAATTTTTCAAAAGAAACCCTCGACAAAGATTGCTACCACGTTCCTGTGGTTGGTGATGATGAAGGCAAACCATTCATTTTTCACCGCGCCGGCCTAATCAACAGCCGCCTAAATTGGCAATGGAAAGGTGTGTTACACGAAGAGCTTGTGCGTCCTCCGGAAGCTAAGACCTTTGAAGAAACTGAAGAACTCATGATTTTTGCCAATACGGAAGATGGCAACCGATGTAAAGACCCGCAAAAGCATCTTAAAGACGCCGCAGTTTTGGAAAAAGGGGTAGAAGCAGAACCTAACAATAGTCGTTATGTCTTTTATTTAGCCTTGAGCTACGAAAACGCCAAAGAGTACGCTTTAGCTCTTAAAAACTATGAAAAAAGAGCATTGATGGGAGGGTGGAATCAAGAGGTTTACCAAGCGCTTTACTGCTGTGGAAAAATGAAAGAATTGTTAGGAGAAAGCTCCGAATCCATCATTGAGGCGTATTCTAAAGCATACCGCTACAGACCCTGCCGTGCAGAGCCTCTCTATCAGCTAACCTGTCATTATACGAAACAACAAAATTACCTTCTCGCCTATATCATCTCAAAATTTGCCTTACAAATCCCTCCTCCAAATGACTTAATGCCCGTAGAGCGATGGATTTACGATGACGGATTGTTAAACGTAAATACCCTATGCTCCGAAAAATTAGGGATAACGATACCCATAAGTGAATAAATATTTCTTAATTAATCACATACACCACATGCGACGACAGAACGTTGTCTTCTGAATTCACTTGTCTTGGGATGGGGCACCTCCCACCCAAGACAACCGCATTTAAAATTACTGAGTAGACCTCCTGCATAATTCAGATGATGTCGATTTTCGGGTTCTTTTGAGCTTATTTTCGACTTCAAATTCAACAAGAACCAGTTTATTTACTCTGCCACAATCACACAGTCGACAGGCTTTTGGAGGCCCTCCCATTTTTTGAAAATCTCAGCGATGATGGAATTCGTGTTTATTTGTATAATATTTTTTTCGGTTTTTTTACCGTTTTCTTCTACAAGAAAAGGGGTTAAAGGATCTGCGCCACAGTCTAAAAGAGCTGTGACATGCGCACCTAAATCTAACCCAGCTCCAAAGTAGAATGTCGACGGTGCTTCTATCACTAATTTCAATAAAGGTGTGTGCCTATTTTCATCACGAACGTTCACGTCAAAACCATACTGTTTCAATAGCTCGCTCGCTTTAATACTGCCCAGTCTTAACCAAATTTTCACTTGCTCTGTTGAATCAAAATCACCTGGTGTAACCAACTTATTTTTTAAAATATATTCTAAACCTCCTTCTCTCTGATCACCCAAAGCATACTCAAAAAAAGATTCTCCAAATTTATTTTTAGCTTTTATATCATATCCACCATCTATTAATGGTTTAATAATTTCTAAATCGTTAACATAATCTAATAATCTATTCCCATCTTCGCTACATTTATTTACACATTTTTTTTCATCTTCTTTTTTACTGGCAAGTAATCGTGCACAGTTAACGCTATGATTAATACGATATCTGGCAGACTCAGAAGGGTATGGTTTCGTTGCGTATTCTTTAACAGCCTTAAGATCAGCTAATCTCTCATGATCCTCCTTCACATGCATACATTTTTTGTAAAATCCCGCTGCTCCTAGCACAGAAAATAATACTCCCGAAGCCATTACAACGTTTCGATCAGAATCTGTTCGATGAGAATATGAAAAGATAATATTAGCCAATCCTACGATAACGATAGCTACACTGGAAATAGCAGTGGCTACATCTAAAAAATTAACTCCTTGCATTAGCCTAAGATTATAATCAAGACTACAATTTTCTTCCTTAACAACGGATTTCTGTTGAAACCACGATGGGGAAAACTGGCCAGAAAAAATATTCATAAAAATCTCCAAAAATTTGATTTATTAAAACGGCAATTATAACACATTGTAAAAATAAAATAAAGGATAAATACATAAAAAAATTAAATTCTAAAACAATTCGATATAGAATCGGGGGTACTTGATCAAAAAGAAATATATACTGCTTCTTGTTGAAAGTTGGACTTTTTGGCTAGCTTGAAAGCTCCAGCGATTCGATCGATCATAAACCGCGCTGTATTAATTCTATACAGCTAGCTTTACGATCGTCGAGTCCCGGGGATTCCCGCGCCGCTAGAAATGGCAAATTTTGAACGACGTTCGGTATAACCCATTGAAAAAGACGGTTGATTTATAAAATAATTAAATATATAAGCTTACAACACGATCATTAAATTCAATTTAAAACAAAAAAAAACACATAAAACATAAATATGTCTACAAATTTTCAAGTATCCTTTGCCGCAACACCCTCTTTTATGCAACAGCATCCCCTGTAC
>JBAWZJ010000312.1:0-2466 GCA_037143085.1 Parachlamydiaceae bacterium
ACCCCACAGAGCACAACATGCCACCAAACATAAAAACATCAAGATTAAAAGTTTAGTAGAATTTATTATTTGTCTTGTTTGGTCGTCTTTTGCCTCGTGTTGCAGTCAAGTGGGGTAAAAGTGGGGAAAATTTTTGTGCCTCGTTAAGTTTGCAAGGCTTTGCCATGTCAACTACTTTATGTGAGATCATAGAGGTGATACAAGAGGGAAATAAACAACAGCTACCAACACCAAGATTAAAAATGATGTTTTAATCCACCCTTGAAAGGCGACACCTTCGAAGTACAATGAAAATTATGATAGCAAGAATTACCCAGATCCAGGCATTTGTACTTATGAGGAACACCAGAGCCGATAAAATTACAAAAATGGCAAAATTACGAAAATAGCCGACATTAACAGTAAATTTATTTATCCACTTAGAGATTTTCTCGAATAGAGTCTGTGGTGGTGCATTTTCAAAAGCTTTTTGGGCCTCTTGATACGTTTCTTTTGCGTAGACAACTCTATCGTGCAGATTTGGATCTTTAATGCTGGGGATGTGATGATAGTAAGTGATAACGTTTTCGTTAAGCACGGCACTTTCCATGCTTCCGTCGTAATAATGTACATAGCCGACCAAAAATTTCTCTTTTTGGAAGAGCATACGCAGTTTCAATCGGCTTGCTGTAAAGGGATATTCCTTTAAGTAAGGTCTAAGTGTTGCACTAGTATTTAGAGAGGAGAGTAGCTCTTCTGTTGCTAACAGCATGAGAGCTCTAGCTTCTTGGCAGTCGACGGGATACAGATACATGCATTTAGCACGAATTTCTGAGATATCGGAAGTTGCTTTTCCGGCACTCATCCATCCGCTAGACTGAAAACGCAAACCATGTTTCTCTTTCATCTTTTTTTCAAAAGAAGTTAGAATTTGATTTAGCTCATCCTCGAATTCAGTAGGCTGATGAATAGCTGTATTTACGGTGGATATTGTCGCATTAAGTTTGACAGCATCTTCATAGGACTCATCAAAACGAGTACCAAAAGCCTTATAATCGAGAGCTGAAGAATCGCTGAAGGGATCAGTGGTGGTATATTGCAGATACCGTTTCTTGTCTCTTTTGGAGTAGCTAGAATAGATACTCTCGATGCTACCATCATAATAGCTCCAATGGTATAAATATGCAAAGTGAATATCAACCCCAATAGATTCTACAGATAAGGATTTCCTGTTGAGATAAGAAAGCATATTCGGATCTGCGCGGATCTTTTCAGCGAGTCTGTTCAGTACTGACAACTCGAGGGCTCTTGCTTCTTCAAGTGTTGCTCGACGGTAAGTGTAAAAAATTATTGAATGCGGGGAAAAACGATGTGGAAAATCTCCCCCTGTCCAAGTGAGATTAAATTCTCTTTCCATTTCCTTTCTGAAAACATTTTGAAATTCTTTGATATAACTCTCATATTGCTCATCGGTGGCGTCTTCATTTACGCCAATTGCACTTCCTTCGCAAAAAGAAGGGTGGGAGCACACTATCAATGCAACAACAATAAAAAAGATGGTTCGAGAGAATTTAGCGATGTATTGATTTATTGCATTCATCCAGGTACCCTTTTTATTAGGTCGATTTAACGAAAAAAACGGTTTTTTTGGGGGCATATGCATTCCTGAGAGAAAAAATCTTTCTAGCTTTTAAAACAAGTCAATGGGAACATGTCGGTCCTCTAAAAAAACGAGTCTTAAGCTACTCAAAAGATAAATTGATGAAATAGTTAAGTAAATGCCATAAACAGATTTTTATTTCTGTTTTGCTTCTCTGACGATTTTGAGGGCTGTTTGGTAGTCTTCTTGTATTTTTTGTTTATACCCAAATTTATTATCCATATCTTCTGTGTAGTACCAAATTTTTCCATTAAATGCCGTAGCTACTACTACATCAGGATCATATACATTTCTTCCCGACGCATCTACAATAAAAATTGTTATAACAATTTCTTTTTCTGTGAATGGATAATTCTTAAGAAAAGGACGTATTTTTTCGTTTGTATTAATGGAAGCTAGAAGCTCTTCGACACAATCGACTACAATCTCCCGAAGCTTTTCTTTAGACAAAGGCCCGCGAATCTGAAAACTTAATCCGATTACGTTGACAGAGTCAGCCATGCCTCCTCCAACCCCAATCACCTCCATGTTGTAACGCTTAGAAAGTTTTTCTGCGACATCAGTTCTAATTTGGTGTGCCATGATCACGTAGTTTGAAGGGATATGGCGATTACTCATAAAATAAGCCCCACAAGCGAGTGTTAAAAATAATAGTAATAATATATATATACTTGTTTGTTTTTTCATTTTAACCCATGGGTTTCTCTAAATCTTTCGTATTCAGTTTTTATGTAATTACCAAACGTCTGACTCATTAGGTCATGGTCATGCCACGGAGCTTTGGAATCCGATTGTAATGTCACGATTGTATTTTTCGCTTGTTTTGC
>JBAWZJ010000313.1:0-2464 GCA_037143085.1 Parachlamydiaceae bacterium
TTAAGATGTTCTTCTAGCGTGTTATAGGTTGGTAAAGTGATAGTTATTAGTGGTTTATAGCTAAAGGTTTCTATTTTTTGCTTCTGCAGTAGTAAGTCTGAAGCATCGGGAAAATTCTCTACAATCCACCTGTCGTAGGTTGCGTTCAACTGCTTTATATTGAATTTTCTTGCGATGTATCTTTTAATCCTATGTTTCGTACCCTTAGATAAAACCTTCGCAATTAGCCCGTCAATTTTCATTTTCTGGCTCGCTTAAGATTTATTACATTAGATTTTGTTTTGCGCAATGGTTTCGTAAGTTTCCACGAGTTGCTATTTTCTAGTTTCACTATTTTTTGTTTGTGTAGCTCTATCTCCTCATGTGCTTCCTCTAGCTCTAGTTTCATTTCCTGGCGCTCATAATTAATGACTTTGGGCAAACTATCTATTCTAGACTTAATTGATTCCTTTGATGAGACTTTTCTAAGACTGATGTGGAATTCCATATCGTTTTTTATAGTTTCTATAAAATTAACCACTTCTAGGTTGACTAGTTTTTCTGTGATAAGCTCTCGTAATATTTCTATAAATGAATATGGCGTGAATGTAAAACAATGGCAGTCTAGATACTTGCCTGCTTTGTTATCCTCGTACGCATTAATGGCTTCTTGTTTAGTCCAGCGCCTGTTTAGTGTAGATACATAATCTTTTTCGGACCATGCTTTTTGACTATCTACATCGTGTCGATACTCTCTATAATAGTCGTACATCATAACATTTGATGAATGGTGCAATTTATCAAAGTAAGAAACCATTACTTCGTTAACTGTGGATGTTCTTCGGGATATGTCAAATGTATACCTTTTATCTGGGATTGCCAGCGCTAATACCCCACCAATTTTCAATATCTCCTCGACCTCTTGGAGCCAAGAAATTAAGTCTGGCATATGCTCAATAACGTGAGACGCAACTATATAATCAAATTTCATGTTACCCACGGAGCTCTTTAGACTTTTTTTATCTACCACAAAATCTACGGGCTCTATTTTACTTGTATCAACCATGGGTTCATGCCCGTATTTTTCTATAAGGTCTTTTTGAGACATATGGTCCAAATAGTAGACCCTTTTTGCGGCATCTTTTGTTACGATTGGCGCCATTAATGGACCAATCTCTAGGCCGACCCCCCTTGAAACATCTACCGTGTTTAGTATTCTTTGTCTTCTGGTTTTATTCATTGTCTTCAACCCATTCATAATCTAATAATGCTACACCTGCTAGTTGTTCATCGGTAGAGTTTGAGACTGAAATGGAAGGACCTTCTGGATCAAATTCAACTATATTGTTATTAACACCCTTAAATATACCCGCTGAAAAAAAGTATTTTCCTGGCAGGACATCTAATTTTATCCGAAAACTAATACTATTATCTCGTATTTTTATCTTCCGATGTAGGGTATTTGTGCCAAACAGAGTCTGACCATCGCTAGTATGAAGAGCAACTCCAGCATCCTCAACCTCAATATCTTTTGGCCAACCAAGTTTTATCTGACAATATTGTCCGGTCTCGTATCTGAAACATATTTTCTTTTCTGAATCTAGAACATTAATATTAAGGATGCTCTTCGGTTTACTGCTCTGTTTTATCTTTTCTGATGCTTCTAAACTCTGTTGGTTCAACTGTGTGTACTCTGAGGCTATTTTATTTGGCTTGCCGATGTCCGTAATCTTGCCAGTGCCTAGAAGAAGCGCCCTTGAACAATACTTATTGACGATCGCCATATCATGAGTTACAAGTACAATCGTCTGACCAGATGATTTGTATTTATCGAAAACATCGAGGCATTTTCTTTGAAAGGCTTCGTCGCCCACTGCAAGAACCTCATCTAAAAGTAAAATGTCGCTCTTGGCACGGATGGCTATAGAAAAAGCCAGGCGGACTTGCATGCCGGAGGAGTAGTTTTTTAGTTTTTGGTCCATGAACTTTTCAATTTCTGCAAAGTCTACGATTTCTTGATACATGGTGTTCATTTCTTTGCGGTTAAAGCCTAGTAGTGCGCCGTTTAGAAATACGTTTTCTCTGCCTGTTAGCTCATGGTTGAAACCTACCCCCAGTTCTATGAAAGGAGTAAGTTTGCCGTTGATTTGAATGCTACCTTTATTTGGTTCGTATATGCCGGCAAGCAACTTTAGGAGTGTGCTTTTACCACTGCCGTTGCGACCAACAATACCAAAAAATTCGCCTTTTTTGATTTCAAAAGAAATGTCTTTTAGGACTTGTTGCTTTTCATATGTACGTTTGCCGTTGAAAATGTTTATAAATGCACCTTTGATTGATGAGGTCTTTTCGTGGGGCAATTTAAATGTTTTGCTGACTCCCTCTACTTTGATTGCGATATCATCCACTACAAATTCTCCGCAAAATTACTAGCTTCTTTTTTGAAGTATAGAGTTCCGAGAATTAGAATTACTAGACTTAAAAT
>JBAWZJ010000314.1:0-2463 GCA_037143085.1 Parachlamydiaceae bacterium
CTTTAGAAAATCGTCGTATGCCCCTAGGAATCCCAAGGATATCGTGACGATGAAAAGAATCAATGTAAAGACATGCTGCCAATCCATCCATAAAAACATCGAAACAAGCATGGAAAAGAGGATCAGAGCACCACCCATTGTCGGCGTATCTTTTTTCTTTTCGTGAAGTTGACCAAGAAGAGGACACTCTTCCATTCGAATTGGCTGTCCAATTTTAAGCTCGTAGAGTTTTTTAATGAATCGAGGTCCCAAAAAAATGCTGATGACAACGGAAGTGATTGCAGCCAACATCATCCGTGTAGAATAGTATTCGAAAGCCAATGGAACTTTAAGTCCAAGGAAATCTCTAAGGAAGTCTAAGATAAAAAATATCATGTTATAGCTCGTCTAAAACTTTCCAAACCTCTTTTGCCCGGGACCCTTTCAACAAGACCACATCGCCGGGTTGCAACTCTTTTCGGAGGGCTGCAACAACCTCTCCTCGATTTTCCCCCCATACAACAGGACGCTCAACCGCCAGCCACCGTTCTGCAATAGGCAGACAGTCATCACCGAAGCAGAACAGGTGATCGACCCGATCGAGAGCATATTCGCCGACAGCCCTGTGACACGCCTCGGAGAATTTTCCGAGTTCGACGATGCCTCCAAGGACAGCAATTTTTTTTCCACCAGGTTTAGGTTCAGGTAAGGAGTTGAGAGCAGCCTTGATGGAGAGTTCGGACGCATTATAAGCATCATTAATAAATAATGCTCCACATTTTTCAATGAATTGCAAGCGACGTTCAGGCAATTCCAATTGAGCTTGGGCGGCGATTATCTCTTCTGTACTCATTCCTAAACACTTAGCAACAGCAACAGCACATAAAAAGTTGTGCTTATTATGCGCTCCAGGGATTGCAAGAGGAGGAAAATGTTCGGGAATCTTGGATGGGCCGATGATCGCGTCAGAGGTCATATAAAAGTCAGCTTCTGGTGAAGTTGTAGAGAAAGAAAGCTTTTCACAGACACCGCTTTGAGAAAGAACTCCCTGGTGATCAACATCTCGATGGTATATCCCTATTTCTGTTGCCGGATGGGTAAATATTTCACTTTTTGCGCGGGCGATATCATCGATAGAGTCGAATGAGCATGCGTGGACAAGGGCTACCGTTGTGACGACAGCAATGTGGGGTGGAGCAATCTGAATCAATTTTGAAATTTGCCCGGGAAGGGTCATTCCCATTTCCAAAACGATCAAATCCTCCTCTAGGGTGACCTCGTTGATGATAGCCAGAGGAAGACCAATTTGGGAGTTACTATTCCCCGGAGAAGCTGTGACGCGGTATTTATTTTTCAGTAGTGAAACAATAAACCCTTTTGTAGTTGTCTTACCAAGAGATCCGGTGACTGCAACGATGCGAGCATGGCTTCGTTGTAGGATGTTCTTTGCTAGGTTTTGTAGCGCTTCAAGGACATCATCTACATGAATCAGTGCAAGCCCGAAACTTTCCTCTTGATATCCCGTTTTGACAACCGCTCCGGCGGCGCCGCTCTTAGCCGCCTGTTCTAGGAAGGTATGGCCGTCGACACGATCGCCTGGCAATGCAAAAAAAAGATCTCCGGGACGGGTTAATCTCGTATCAACAGCAACCCCTTTAACGATCGCTTTTGATTTTGTCTCTTTTCCTAAAGCGCATGCAATTTCTTGTATTGTTGTCGGCTTCATAACACTCCTAATTGATCACCTTTTTCAATCAGAATGTCCGATCTTACTACTTTACTGCAAGTGTGGATATTTTTTGAATTTTGATCTATTTAAATTTTGAGGGACTGGTATCCTGATAACATAAGATTCAGTCTGTCCGTAAATTCGTGAAAGATCTATAGTCTTCTTTTTTCAGGATAAACGCTAAGACGCACTGGTGCAAAGAAAATGGAAAAAGGGTACCTTTAGATAGTAAATCGAATGTAAATGTTTTTAAGCCCTTCTCTTGGTAAGGTACTTATTTGCGTGATGAAACACAATTTCTTCATTTTCATTTGGATTTTTTGAATAGCAAAAAATCGACGAACCCTGAATTATGCAAGGGGTATATTGAGCTACTTAAGAAATTGACAGCTCATTTTTTTAAGCCTCAGGCGGTAAAAACTTAATCTCTCTCACTTTACCCACTTCAATTCCGAGTGTTTTGCCAATATCGACGCCCTCTTCATCCCTAAGCCCTTTAACTAACTCATAATTGAACATTGGCGCATTTTTCTTAAAAGCCTTTTGCAAAACAGTTGTACCTTCGTCGTCAGTCTCTTTCGGATCACAACCATTTTCTAATACAAGTTTGATGATATCGCATTCTCCGAACGTCCAGACAAGCTCAAATAAGCTATTGCCTTTAGAATTTTTTTCTTTTGAAGAGGCTATTCCGGAGAAATGTTTTATTAGACTAACAGCGAGATCTTTCACGTATAAGGGATCTTTTTTTGAAC
>JBAWZJ010000315.1:0-2446 GCA_037143085.1 Parachlamydiaceae bacterium
GGTTTATCATATAAAGATTGCACGATCCCGCATCGCTAGAGTTGAATAGGAGATGAAGGCTATTTGGCGCCCATGTCGGATTTTCCTTATTTCCTGGTCCCTGTGTAATTTGCCTTTCTTCTCGGGAGACAAAGTCGTATACGCAGATCTGCCGTACACCTTGGGTGACAGCGCAGTAGGCGATTTTTGTTCCGTCGGGAGACCAAGCCGGTGCTGAGCTTTCTTTATTCCGCTTTGTGAGGATTGAAGCTTTGATATTTTTGAGGCTTGTTCCGGGAGAAGGGACATTCATCACGTAAATTCTGGGAGATCCGTCCTTGTTTGAAACGAAAGCGATCTGGGATCCATCCGGACTGAATGTTGGAGATCCTTGAGTTGCTAGGTGGGTAGAAAATATCTGGTACGGCTTTCCTGTTTCTCCTGTTTCTGAATTAAATGGGAGAATAAACAAATCGGGGTTGCCCGTGATATCGGAAATGAAAGCAACCTTATCTCGTTGGCGTGATATAGCAGGCATCAGCTGGTTCCCTTTCATGAGCGTCAGCCTGTGGGGAGGTGTATTGTCTCCGAGTTTTTGATAGTAGATTTTTGGTTGTCCTGTCGTGTATGAGACAAAGAAAAATGTTCCTGTTGTGTAGCCCGGCTTTGGAGGAGCGTAGATCGGAGTCACGATATACCCATTTCCGGCAGGAATTTTTCGTTGATTTTGTCCATCGTAGTCCGCTTCCCATACTTCAGAAGCCCATTTGGAAGTGCTAGAGCTTTTTATGGTGTAGAGGATGCGTGTTGAAGCTACCCCATCGGAACCAAAGAGCGTTTTATGTATGGTGTCAGCAAGTTTATGAATTTTTTTTCTGTCGTTGTTGAGATCTCCTGACAGGGCGATACCATCTATGCTTTTAGCGCTGCCAGCATTCGATGCTAAGAGACGGGCTGAGAGTGATTTGTTTTGGATTTGAACTTTGACGATATAGAAAGCGCCAATTGCTTTCCAGTCTGCCGCTTTTGGCATTTGGTCGAAACCAGCAGCTTGTTTTTCTTTTTCTTGTGAGGATTTGAGGATGTAGGTCATTCCATTGTGATCGAGGTCAAACTGGAGAACTTTTTCCAGCTTTGCTGCATATGAGGAATCGAATCCACTATTTGTGTCATTGATGTGGGTTAAATAGAGGGGGATTCGCTGTGTTTCTGTGGAGAGTCTAACGACAATAGGATCTTCCTCTGACCATGCAGTCGCTGCGATGAAAAAAGTGAAAATGTAAAAGAGGATGTTCATATTATTTCTCATAAAAAGTCGAGTTTATAGTTCATTGCTTAATGTTATCGAGAACGTGTACTCTTTTGCAGCGTCAAAGTTGGATCCAAAAGCGGGGAATGACATTGTAGGCAGTGCTTTTTCAATGTATTTCCTGTTAGCTCCGCTTTCGGCACTGACAATGACAACAGATACCACTTTTCCTGACCGATCTAAGGTTAATTTTACTTTTACATCACCATATTCAGGGAGCTTTAGCAGCAGTTTAAGGCGGCTGGCAACTTCATCCCTGTAGGAAACTTCCCGGTCATTCAGCTGAGGGCCTCCCTGTAGCGACGGCAACGCGTCGATCTGCAAACTGGTGATCTTTGTTGGGGTTTTACCCAAATCGATACTGCTAAGCTGTCCCGGGCTAAACTTATCGCGGTTTTTGTCAATTTTTGCAATTCTTTCCTGCGCCGTCGCTAAGAGTTTTTGTTGGCGCGCCTTTTCTGCTTGGAGGTCAGCTTCTTTTTTTTTCTTTTGGGTATCGGCTTCTTCTTTAAGCTTTTTCTCCTGCGCCGCATTTGGCGATGGGGTATTTTTCTTCGTCTCCTGTTTAGGTTTAGGCGGAGGGGGAGGTGTCGGTTTTTTAGGAGGAATCGGCTTTTTTACCTGTGCTTTAGGAGGTTCGGCTTTTTTAGGTAAAGGCTTCTCTTGAGGAACTTTTTTCGGGGTAGGTTTTGGTTCCGGCTTTGGGGGTGGAGGTGTAGGTATTGGTTCCGGTTTTGGAGGTGTAGGTTCGGCTATTAGTTCAGGTGCCAGCTCAGGTTCAGGCTTGGGAGTTGGTTCTAAGGGAACTTCGGGCTCAGGCTCAGGTTCAGGTGTAGGTTCTATCGATTTTTCCGGTATGTCAGCAGCAACTAACTTAGGGGGTGGGCCGATATCAACAGTTTGGACGACAAAGCGTGGAGGTGGAGGTGATTTGATGACCTGTTCAGAGGGACCGTTCCAGAGAGCATATCCAATCAGAATAAAATGAAGTGACAAGACGACGGAAATGATAGCATATAATGATCCGTCCTGATTTCGAATCTGTGACGATTTTTGTGCAATTCCAAGTGCCAATTTCCGAAACGCGCTCGATATCGATCTGTTCATTCTTTCACTTCCTATGCCGGCTTGAGAATGATATCCATTTGTTGGAACCCT
>JBAWZJ010000316.1:0-2445 GCA_037143085.1 Parachlamydiaceae bacterium
GAGCTACTCTCCTCTCTAAAGCGAGTTCTATTCCGTCTTTGTTAAGATCGACGATTCCTTCTGGGGTGGAGTAAAAAGTTACTTGATCCCTAGAAAGAGATTTTCTATTCGCAATAATATCACTACGTTCTCCATGATGAATTACAGGACATCGAGCCCCTTTCTGCAACCACACCGATGCTTCGTGACATTTTTCTGCAGCACCTCTCTCTTGAACAGGAAATGCATATGTACTCAAAGATCGAGCATTTTGCTCCCGAGAAAAAACCTCGCTATAAGGCTTACAATTTGAATTAAAATAGTGTTGATTATGCATAAAAAACTCCGCAAACTTGCAAAGTATATCAGATAACGAGAATAGAAATCGAAAGGAATTCTCAAATTGTTGTTTTTAACGTCCAATGACGCTAATTCTTACTTGCAATTTTATGGAAAAAAAAGCGATAACGTTCACCTATGCAACAAGATCAACAAAAACAGTCTGTTACTCATCTACTCGATGAGCAACGGGTATTTCAACCTTCAAGCGCATTTAGTCAACAAGCGCATATCAAGAGTTTTTCTGATTATGAAACTCTCTACCGCCGCTCCATCGACGATGGGGACAATTTCTGGATGGAGCAAGCCACCACACTAGAATGGATCAAAAGCCCCACAGTGGCCTGCCGTCACAACTGGAATAGCGCCGACAATGATATCTACCACACATGGTTCGAAGATGGACAACTAAACGTCAGCGCAAACTGTCTCGATAGACATCTTTCAACCAACCGCCGAACAAAAACGGCTGTTTTATGGCAAGGGGATGGCCCAAATGAAACTCGGTCGATCTCATATGCTGAACTTCATGAAGCGGTCTGCCGCTTTGCCAACGCTCTCAAATTTCTCGGTGTTGTTAAAGGCGACCGGATTTGTCTCTATATGCCAACTATTCCGGAAGCTGCCGTTGCCATGCTTGCTTCCGCCCGCATCGGAGCAATTCACTCTGTCGTCTTCGGTGGATTCAGTCACGAAGCTCTAGCACACCGGATCCAAGATGCTGAATGTAAAATTTTAATCACCTCGAATGTGTCACTTCGCGGTGGAAAACAGATTCCTCTCAAAGATATCGCAGACAAAGCTCTGGTCTCTTGCCCTTCAATTGAACATGTCGTTGTTGTTAAACGGACAGATGATCCATGCATGATGAAGCAAGACCGTGATCTTTGGTATCATGAGATCACCAGCAATGCAAGCACGACTTGTCCGCCAACACCCCTCGATGCAGAGGATCCGCTTTTTATCCTTTACACCTCAGGATCGACTGGTCAGCCAAAAGGGGTTGTCCATACTCAAGCAGGCTATCTTCTCCATGCGGCACTTTCACATAAATACATTTTTGATATTCATGAAAATGATGTTTATTGGTGTACTGCCGACATCGGCTGGATCACCGGACACACCTATAGCATTTATGGACCTTTAGCGAACGGTGCAACAACTCTCTTATATGAAGGGACGCCGACCTATCCGAATCCAGGGAGATTATGGGAAATTGTCGAAAAATTCGGCGTCACTGTTTTTTACACAGCACCAACGGCGATACGAGCCCTCATCAGCGAAGGAGATCACTGGACAAAACATCATAATATTTCCTCATTACGCCTGCTTGGGAGTGTCGGAGAGCCGATCAATCCGGAGGTGTGGATGTGGTATCACGAGGAAATAGGTAAAGGGAAATGCCCTATTGTCGATACGTGGTGGCAAACGGAGACTGGGGGGATTATGATTGCTCCCCTTCCCGGTAGTCACACGTTAAAGCCCGGTAGCGCCACACGTCCATTCTTTGGCATAGACCCGATCGTTGTGCGCAACGACCAGACAGAATGTCTTCCTAATGAGGGAGGATCTCTTTGCATCCGCAAACCGTGGCCCGGGATCATGCGGACAACATGGGGCGACCACCAACGTTTCATTAATACTTATTTTTCACAATTTAAGGGTCTTTACTTCACGGGCGACGGCTGTCGCATTGATACAGATGGGGATTATTGGTTACTGGGAAGGATCGATGATGTAGTCAACGTAAGCGGACATCGCTTGAGCACAGCTGAAGTAGAAAGCTCACTTGTCAGCCACCCTTTAGTTGCGGAGGCGGCTGTCATTCCAATAGCACACCCAATCAAAGGACAGGGATTAGCAGCTTATGTCACCCTCCTCTCAGGAACAGAACCAACCTCTTCGTTAAAAAAGGAACTTTCAGAACATGTACGAAAGGTTATTGGACCAATAGCAATTCCGGACAAGATCTATTTTACCCTTTCTCTACCAAAAACACGCTCAGGGAAAATCATGCGCCGCCTTCTAAGAAAAGTGGCTGCACGGGATATCGAAAATCTCGGAGACACTAGCACTCTCGCCGATCCTGACATCATCCAACAACTTTATGTAAAGGAAGATGAGGAT
>JBAWZJ010000317.1:0-2439 GCA_037143085.1 Parachlamydiaceae bacterium
TCATAGAAGAGATTAACCTAGCTGTTAAAGCTATACAGGGAGATGCAGTAAATGTCTCTAGATAAAGGCACAAAAGAAGAAATTACAAAAAAGTTCCAGTTACATGAAAAAGATACTGGATCTGCAGACGTTCAAATCGCCATTTTAACTGAGCGAATTGCCGAACTTACTGAACACCTAAAGCGTTCCCCAAAAGATCATGGGTCGCGTCTTGCGTTGCTCAAATTGGTTGGACAAAGACGTCGTTTACTCGACTATTTGAATTCAACAGACACTACTCGTTATCAGTCATTAATCAACAAACTGAAGCTCAGACGCTAAGCGAGTCCAAAAAACAAGTTTGCAAGACAAAGGCAGCTTATGATAAGCTGCCTTTGTCTTTTAGCAGTCATTCGTCAGCGGTGGCGATAGAAATCAGAAAACCCCCCTCAAACAGATTTGATGAGTGTTTTCTGAATTCTATAAACCCACCGTGCTGCCATACGCGCAGCAGTCAGATTAAAGACAGCTGGACGCGACCATTCAATATTCACATTTTAGGAGTTTATAGACTATGAAGCATTCAACTTCCGTTACTATTAACGGTCAAGAAATTACTTTCGAAACAGGACAAGTTGCCAGACAAGCTAACGGATCAGTCATCGTTAGAAGTGGCGATACTGTCGTTTTCTGTTCGGCTTGCGCTGCATCAGAACCTGCTGAAGGAGCAGATTTTTTCCCTTTACGCGTCGATTACCAAGAAAACTTTTCTTCAGTAGGAAAAACCCTCAGCGGTTTCATTAAGAGACAAGGAAGACCGTCAGAAAAAGAGATTCTCGTTTCCCGTCTAATTGACAGACCTCTGCGCCCTATGTTTGAAGAAGGATATTATAATGAAGTACAAATCCTCTCATATGTATGGTCATACGATGGTATGGTTTCTCCAGAACCTCTCGCAATCTGTGCGGCATCGGCTGCATTGGCTATATCAGACATTCCTCTACTAAAACCTATCGGCGCTGTCCGTGTCGGCATGGTCGACGGTCAATTTATCGTTAACCCGACAGCAGAACAACAAAAGAAATCTTCTCTCGATCTGCTCCTCGCTGGAACAGACGATGCCGTATTAATGATCGAAGGGTTCTGCGACTTCTTGACAGAAGAGCAAGTACTCCAAGCCATCGTCGCTGGCCACGAAGCGATAAAAGAAATCTGCGCAGTAATTGGCGCATGGCAAAAACTTATTGGTCAGCCAAAGCATGTGGCTACATTGCGAAAGCTCCCACAAGAACTTCTCTCTACTGTAGATACCATTGCATCTCCTCTTTTAGATAAAGCATTGCGTATTCCGGAAAAGCAAAAGAGAGAAACAGCTCTCGGTGGCGTCAAAGATGCTGTCCATAAACACCTCCTCCCTGAAGGAAAAGAAGCTCTTTACTCAACGACCGATGTTGCCGATGCTATCAAAGCGATATCTTCTAAGAGAATGCGTCGCATGATCGTCGAAGAGAATCTCCGAAGCGACACAAGAAATTCAACAACAATACGTCCTATCGAAGTCTCACAAAGCTTTCTGCCAAGAACACACGGAAGCTCTCTCTTCACTCGTGGCGAAACACAGTCACTTGCTGTTTGCACCCTCGGCGGTGAAAGCATGGCTCAACGTTTCGAAGACCTCCACGGCGAAAATACCCACCGCTTTTATCTACACTACTTCTTCCCTCCATTCTCCGTCGGAGAGGTCGGCCGCGTAGGTTCTCCAGGAAGAAGAGAGATCGGACATGGCAAACTCGCTGAAAGAGCATTAAAAGCGACACTACCTTCAAAACAGGAATTCCCTTACGTCATCCGCATTGAATCCAATATCACGGAATCAAACGGCTCTTCGTCGATGGCTACAGTCTGCGGCGGCTGCCTGGCGATGATGGATGCTGGCGTTCCAATTAAACGCCCTGTGGCAGGTATAGCGATGGGCCTCATCCTGGAACAAGACAAATACACTATCCTCTCAGACATTCTTGGTATTGAAGATGCCCTCGGCGACATGGACTTTAAAGTTGCCGGAGACAAAGAGGGAATCACAGCATTCCAAATGGATATCAAGGTTGAAGGGATCACAATCGACATTATGCGCGTAGCTCTTGCTCAAGCAAAAGAAGGAAGAATCCATATTCTAAACAAGATGTTGGATACATGCCCTAGCTACCGTCAACAAATGTCGACTTATGCTCCAAGAATCGAAACGTTGACAATTAAACCTAGCAAAATTGCTACAGTCATCGGACCTGGAGGCAAACAAATACGTGCAATCATCGAGGCTACAGGCGTCCAGATTGATATCGATGACTCCGGCCTTGTCAGCATTGCATCTAACGACCTCCAAGGGTTGGAAAAAGCTAAAGGAATGATTTTTGCTTTGACAGCTGAAGTGGAAATCGGCCGTGTCTACCCAGGAAAAAT
>JBAWZJ010000318.1:0-2435 GCA_037143085.1 Parachlamydiaceae bacterium
GTTTTAGGGAATCTTCCAGATCACGAACGGAAAAGACAGTAAAGGAATTTTTGAGGACAACATTGGAGGGTTGGTCGATAATACCCTGGAAGCTACCTTTGACAAACTTTTCGATGCGATCCGCCAAGGAGTCGTTAAGAACGCTCTTAAAGTATCGACGGAACATTTAGAAATTGTTCCTGCCGCATTAAAGGGCGACGGTGGAGTGATTGGCGCGGCAACATTTGCAAGGGGGAAAGGGTGAAAAAGGGAAAAATCAAAGTTTTGTTTTCCGATCTCGGAGGAGTACTCCTCACAAATGGATGGGACAGAAATAGCCGGGCAAAAGCAGTCGAACTCTTTGGACTTGACGGAAAGGAATTTGAGAGCCGCCACCAGATGCTCTTTGGCGATTATGAGGTTGGCAAAATTTCCTTAGACACTTACCTGCATTATACAGTCTTTTCCCAACCACGCTCATTCTCTCGCGATGTCTTTGTCGATTTCATGTACGCCCAATCGAAGCCTAATCAAGAAGCTATTGATCTTGTGCGGGAGTTAAAGAAGAAATACGACTTCAAAGTTGTGATTATCAGCAATGAAGGGAAGGAGCTGACGAAACACCGAATCGACGCATTCCACTTGAGGGAGTTTGCCGATTTCTTTGTTGTTTCCTGCTTTATCGGAACTCGTAAGCCTGACAAGGAAGTGTATCGACTGGCGTTAGATCTCGTTCAAGTACCGCCTGAAGAGACGGCATACCTCGAAGACAGGCAGCTATTTGTCGAGATTGCCAGAGAGTGTGGTATCCATGCGATCCACTATCAAGATGCCCCATCGGCACGTGTTGCGCTTGAAGCTTTGTTATAAGTCTCTCTCTGGAGTCTAAACCAAAAAAATGTACAAAGTCGAGTATGAAACTGAAATATATCGATAACGCTTGCGTTATGGTGGAGTGCAGTGGAAAGAGGGTCTTGTGTGACCCGTGGCTTTCTGATGGCATTTATTACGGCAGCTGGTTCCACTATCCGCCACTTACCGTGTCGGCAAAAGATTTTGCCGATGTCGACTATATTTACATATCCCATATCCATCCGGACCATTTTGATCCTGTCACCCTTGCCGAAATGTCGAAAGATATTCCAATTTTAATTTTAGATTTCGCCGATAAGTTTGTCTTGCACGGATTGCAAAATCTCGGTTTTAAGGTGATCTATGAGGTTGGGCACGGACAGAAATTTACCTTAGCCCCCGGGTTTACCATTGAGATTTTAGCTGCGGATAATTGTGATCCTGAAATTTGCGGGCGATTTTTTAATTGTTCTATCCCTGAGCCATACACCAAAACGAAACAGATTGATTCTTTAGCCGTATTTCAAGGAGAAGACGGTGTTTTGGTTAATACCAACGATTGTCCTTATCCCCTCGCTAAAAGTGTGTGTGCGCACATATTGAATGAATACGGACATGTTGATCTCCTTCTTGTCGGATACCGCTCCGCTGGGCCCTTTCCTCAATGCTTCGATAATTTTACCCCCGAAGAAAAAGCGGCAGCGGCAATTAAGCAGAGGGATCAACGGATGGCCCATGGACTTGACTACATCCGCCATCTCCGCCCATCCACCTTTCTGCCGTTCGCCGGACAATATATTTTAGGCGGAAAATTAAGCCATTTAAATCAATATCTGCTGCCTAATATCGAGGATCTGCAGTCTCTTTATCTTCCTCTTTTAGAAAAAGATCAGAGAATGATTATGCTGAATAGCCTCTCGACGTATGACCTAAAGACTCAAGTAGCCTCTTCTCCATTTATTCCTCCATCGACGGGTGCTAGAAAAAAATATATCGAAGAGGTGTTGAGTCAGAAGAAATTTGTCTATGAGGATGATTCGCCCGTTATCGAAAATGAGCACTTATTAGAAAAACTCAACTGGGCTCTTGATAAGCTGCGTGCACACCGAAAGTTTTTCCAGTTTGAATCTGAGTGGACGATCTATCTGGATACCGGAAGCTCAAGTTATTATCGTATTCCCTTTGCCTCCGGAGAGGAGGAACGTGTGAACAGGGTTCATCCCTCAGATGCCGTTTCCCCATATCTAAAAGTCCGGGTGGATCCTCGGTTGCTGGTCCGTATTTTGGATCGAAAAGCCCATTGGAACAATGCGGAGATTGGATCTCATTTAGGATTTTTCAGGGAGCCAAATGAGTTCAATAGGACAATCCATTTCCTAATGTCATACTTTCATTGCTAGTGCTAATTCAAGCATCGAGCAGGATCCCTTGTTGGCCGGGGCATCGCTCACTTATTCTCGAAGCCTTTCCCTCTTTCTCAATTCCGATGCCACGCCTGCGATATCAGGAATTCTGAATTTATAATTATTTAAATATATAAATTAATTTTATTGACTCACCTTACGCACTAGCTATTTTTTCAAATAATTTCTGTAGCTCTTGAA
>JBAWZJ010000319.1:0-2423 GCA_037143085.1 Parachlamydiaceae bacterium
CGGATGACTGTTAATCATTAGGTCGGCGGTTCGAGTCCGTCCCGGGGAGCCATATCTGGTAAGGCTTCTAGCGAAAACACTCTTATTAAACAAATAAATTTGGTACCGATCTTGGTACCGATTCGTAAATGTAATCGATTGTTATTGTTTGTACTACCCCCGCCGATTCAAAAGTGAAGTGCAACAGAGTTGCTAAAGTGATGGGGCCGGAAAATTGATCCCAAGGTAATTGTGGTTGTTTTTGTTAGTATAACTGACTCAGTTTTGTTTTTGCAATAATATGATTTAAAATATTTCTTTGTGGTCAAGTTAAACTCGATCTACCAGAGTCCCCTTTATCCACAAGTCAATAGGTCAGTAGCACCCTTCAATGGAGTGCGAATAGGCCTGTTGACCCTGTGGGTAAAGGGGGCGACACACGGAACTTAAGTTTTATCCATCTAGCATTAATGGCCGTGACGTCTGGAAGTTTGGATGCATCATCATAACTTCCATGGGGGTTTTATAACCTAGGATCTTACGGGGACGATTGTTCAGCCGGTCTTCAATGGCTTGGATTTCATCATCTGTTACGTCTTTAAAATCCACTGATTTAGGTAGGTATTGTCGAATCAGGCCATTTGTGTGTTCATTTAATCCACGCTCCCAAGAATGATAAGGGGCTGCAAAATAACAATGTGCATTTAGGTCGGCTGCAATGCCTTGGTGGGCAGCGAACTCCATGCCATTGTCATAGGTCACAGTGAAGACTGGATAAGGTAATGAGCTCATTACTTCTTTCATTGCAATGCGCACATTCTCAGCAGTTTTTCTCCCAAGCTTTTTTATGCGGGTGAATTTTGAATGGCGATCGACAACAGTTAAAATTGCTGTTTTACTGATGGCGCTAATTACTGTGTCACCCTCCCAATCGCCGATACGAGCTTTCTGTTCAACGATTTGAGGGCGCTCAGTAATATCTACACGATTTGGAATACAACCACGACCCGCTTTTCCCGAAGAACGTTTGTTGTACTTTTTACCATTATGACGTAACTGTTTGTACAGAACTCCGCCAGCACGCTTGTTTTTCCAAATATGCTGGTAAATAGCCTCATGACTAATACTGGCGATGTCCTTGTCTTTTAAGCGACCTGAAATTTGATCTGGGCTCCACTCTTCCAGAAGCTTTTCTTCGATGATTGCTACAAGAGTCGGAGTGAGCTTTTGAGGTGTGCGACTTGCATCTGCTCGACGTTCTACAGCCTTTTCATCAGCTTGTTTATAGCGATAGCCTCTACCGCCTGTGTTACGCTGAATTTCACGGCTTATCGTCGATACATGACGATCAACAATAGCGGAAATTTTATGCAATGATGTTCCTGTTGCTTTTAACGCGTAAATTTGAGATCTTATCTCTCGGGTCACGTGATGGTAGCCTTTTGGCATGATAATTCCTCTTTGGTTCGCACCTTGAGATTATCAACTTTCCGTGGCTCACTCTAGTTGTTGCTTAGTTTATATGCACTGTTGCACTTCGTGGTTGAAAGGGCCTAGGTCTTTAATAAGATCATCATAAATAGACAAATATTTTTCGTTAATAGTTACAAAAACACTCAACAAAATTGTATTTGATTTGGCTGTCGTACTTAAAATGTAGTTTGTATTTTCATTTGGGAATGGGGATAGTTTATGTCTTAATGGGTTAAAATATTCAGTATGATTTGTATAGGCACCATCAGCTGTTGACACTTGAAAGAAATTTTTTGTTTTTGTTAAATATTCATTTGCCGGGTAGACATTGTTTGACCATGGATCACATATATATGCCTCATCACCCCATGTGTCCGGTCGATGAGGGGCGCTCTTAATTTTTCGCCCAACAACTAAAAATACATGATCCCCCCCCTTAATATAATAAACCTCAGCATTAACATCTGGTTGTTCTGTGATCATGTAATGCAAAGCCATCTGAGCAAGTTCATGACAATTACCAATAGCTAATTTTTTGCAATTAGCAATTTTTTGCTCAAAAACACAAATTGTATAGTCAATGTTAAGCAAAAAAGCCTTATCATCTTCTGACGCTTGTCTAAGATCTCCGATAGCTCGCTGTAGTGCTAATCGTTTATTAACATCGTATCCATTACTTTCAAGTTGCGTTGAACCTTCAAGAATATGCTCTCTTGAATATTTACTTGCATTTCTAGCAAGTTTCTCATTTTTTGATTCTGCTGGGGTAAGCATGTTAACCCACCTAAAAGTGACATCATCGTAATGTAATTATATACACACATTATGATATGTCCATTTTTAAGTTAACTTGAGCTTCTGTTGATAGGTGTGGATTAGGTGTGCTTGTCTCGGTTTATTAGATTATATAGGTGTGGATTAGGTGTGTATAGTGGTTTTTTAGGTGTGGATCCGGTGTGGATTTGATTTTT
>JBAWZJ010000320.1:0-2422 GCA_037143085.1 Parachlamydiaceae bacterium
TTTTTCGATCGATTCAACCGCGGGGCTTTGGCGCAGCCAAACCCTAAAATTTGATTTTAACAACGTACTAGTAAAATTGACGAAAAATTTTACCGGAATAGGTTCAGGTTCAACAATTTTGACAAATCCACCCTTATCAAAGCAACTGTATTCTACATAAGACGTTGAAATTTGATCTTAACAACGTACTAGACACTACTTTCAGTGATGATATTGACAACCTTAAAAGCTATTAACAGATTACAAATAGCCTCCTTGAAATGACTTCGAATATATTCATTTTTACGAGCTTCTTTGATTGCATTAGAGGGGAGGCCATGAACATCTAGTCGAAAGACCATTGCGAAAGGATTTGTCTCTTCTTCATCTGTATCATTCTCTGTCGATCCCACTTCTTCTATAATTTTCTGAAATGTAGCTTCCATTTTTTCTAGATAATTCAAATATTGCCGAAGAAGTTGGGCCCGAATAGCGCCTTCTCCCAATCCGACTTTATCCATCTCTTCATCAAACTTCCTGGAAAACTCAATTTGTTCAACTGCGTTGTCAATATCCCTTGTAAAGTGAAATAAATTCAGCTTCAATACATTTAGCTTCTGTATACGCATCTGGATAAGCTGTTCCTTGGTAAGGGACTCTTCTTCGGGTCCTATTTCAACCGCCAATAAGGAACTGAAATCCACTTTAACATTATATTTCATGTCTATGATTTCACCTTGGCTTTGCATTACAGCATCCACCACAGCTCCGGTGATATCTAAATTTTTTAATTTTTTATAAGGAATACATCTTAATGTTTTAAAAACATCCATCACTTCTTTGGCTTTACCCGAAACGATTTCCGTTACCTCTTTAGCAATAGTTGCTATATTATCCCTTTCCTCTTGCTCTGCTCGTCTTATCAGATCAAGAAAACCTTGGAGATATCTATCTGAATATCTCGTCACATCCCAATCAGAAGGAATATATTCTTTTAAAATATACTCCAGATATTCTTGAGGTAAGCTATCCTCAAAATTATGTATAAAGCGTTCAACAAAACAATAAGTTTCAAGATGCTTTTTCAACCATTCCAGTACGCGTACAAAAGTCAGATCTTTAGGAGGAAGAGCATCCGGTTGAGGTGTTAATTTAAAGAGGTACTTTACTTGGTTGAAAGCATGTACATCGCCAGAGTATTGCTTAGCGACAAATTCTTGTAACAGTCCCAACAATACATTGACAGAAGACCTTTTTATTATATTTTCAAACGAAACATCTTTTCTGTTCCTTACACTTAAATAATCTGCGCTTTGAGAGAGATTCCCTTGGTCTGCAGAAATGCACAAATTTTCAAACCTTACGGTTGCTATCCCTATCAATATCCCTGCAATAATGATTTGGTCCGTTTCCTTTTTTAGATTTTCAACAATATCTTCATACGTCATCAGCATGACAGAGTAAAATTTATCTAACAAATCTCTTTTTCTGGCTGGAGGAGCTCCGGTTAAAGGGCTCTTTTTTTTAATAGATTCCAACAGCTCATTTAATTTGATTAACACTTCATCTCTGGTCTTTCGTTCTTTTCCAATATCTAGATAGAAGAAAGGAATGTCTCCTTCTTGATCTCCAAATGTTAATCGCCTCCATAGCTCATTGACATTAGATTTAAGAACCATGGCTCTCTGTTGATAATCATTTATCGGTTTAGTTAATGTGTCATCAAATTTATCTGCTATTAACCAACGGGAAAGACTTAATTGTTCAAAAAGGGTAAGACCTAAAACGTCTTTAGCTTTGATATTAGCATTATTCGCTATGAGAAGTGGTTGAAGAATTGCACCCCCAAACCGACAAACTAAATGAAGAGGGGTCAATCCGTTTTTGTCCACTGCGTTGACATCAGCATGGTTGTTTATTAAAAGCTCTACAACAGGTCTCATGTTCAACTGGCAAGCTATCATCAAGGGGGTTTCTTGATTATTATTTACATCATCAATGAAAGCTCCTTTTTCTATAAGAAGCTCCACAATGCCTATTATCCCCATCCTACAAGCTAGATGCAAAGGAGTATCCCCATCGTTATTCTTTGCATCAATCGGAGCGTTACAATCTATTAAATATTTAACAATTTCTAATTGACCTGTAGCACTATATAAATGAAGAAGGGTATTTTTTTTACCATCCACATCCACACCAGAAACACTCTTTATTAAAACATCAACAACTTCTCTAAAATCTTTATTAATAGCTAATTGGAGAGGACTATTTCCATCCCCATCTGTTTCCTTTATAGAAGCCCCTTGGCTAGTGAGAACTTTCACAGCCTTTAATTGACCTGCAGCACAAAGTAGCTATTGTCAGTTGGGGCATGAAACAACCAATCCAATGGGTACTGGAAAATCACGATTTACATAATCATGTTCAGGTTATTGCTGATGAT
>JBAWZJ010000321.1:0-2422 GCA_037143085.1 Parachlamydiaceae bacterium
TCGCCGCCAAGTTTTTCTTTCGCCCCATCGGCCTTGCTGATGGGGCTTTTTTTTTGTTGGAGGTTGTCTATGTCTAGCATGGTATTACGTCAGCACGAAGGGGCCATCTTATGGCAAAGATTATTTTATTTAGGAGAAACCAAGTTAACTGATAATATCCGGAGAAATCCCCTTCTTATAAACCAATTATCAGTCGAAATTTTAGAAAACAAGTTTCGTCCTTCTAAAAAAGCCATTCATTTTTTTGTCGATGTCATTCGGCCCATACAAATTTCTACAAAGCTTGCCATCATTTTTTTTTCAACACTTCGGCAAGCAGGTTTGATAGAGGGCGGCGATGAAATTGAGTTTTTGCAGGCTCAACAAAAAGATCCCCACTCTCTTGAAAAAGCTATTCTCAATAGAGCCTTTGATGATGTTCTTTTTCTGTTGAAACATGGTGTCGAATTGCCATCAAATTCTCCACTTAACTCTACATTTTTTTACATCTTGCGTAGAAATTTTTCCCCTCATCCTAGAGTTTTAAAAACATTAAGTATCCTGGTTACCCGTACAATGATTGCTGTTAATCCGCCCTCCATGCTTTGGGATGTTGATTTGTACTTCGAAGATTTTAACAAAAAATGCGGGTTTGTTCATATTTTAGATGGTGGAGGAAATATAGCATTGATATTTGAGGGGGTTCCATCCTGGATCCTCGCTAAAAACTATCGTTTATGGCGTTTGGAGCCTGATGAGGCTTTATATCTAAGATCCGTATCGGAAGTAATCATTGGCTTAGCATCTCAAGAACTTCGTAATAGGTGTTCACCTTTAATCTTGCAAAAAATGCCTTTACCTTCACTTCAGGCATTTGTTCAGTTTGAAGATGCAGCTTTTAACTCTGATCTGTTAGAAGATCCGCGAAATTTACGCATCACTCGTTGGTTAAACATAATTGATCAACTTGATTCTCTTCAAAAAGAAGTGTTCTTGAATAATCTATCAGCAAGCTCAAGACAAATTTTCGTTTCCGCCTACATCGAATTGCGGCACGATTGGAAGGCTGAAAAAAAGAAGCTTGCGATAAACCTAAATGATATTTTAAGCGTTCTCGATTTAAGTGATACACAATTAGGGAAGCTTGCTCCATGGTTTCAATGGACTAGAGAAATTAAAGAGTTTTCAGAAAAAAGCCCTCGAAAACGATTATTTAGTAATGTTGACTCACAAGGAGTTGATGTTATGGCTTTGATTATGCATGCAGTTTTGCTAATGAAAAATGTGAAGCTATGGGGGTGCTTAACACCAGATCGTCTAGGTGGAATTGCCACTTTAATGGAAATCTATAAGGAAACGCAGTCTTTACGCGCCCAGGCATCTACTAATGTTTTTACGGAAACAGCTCAAATTTTAGCAAATAACCGTCTTGAGATACTTAAATACAGCACACTCCGAAGTTATCTCAAAGGATTGCCAAATGAAGATGAATTCGACATGGATGCTTCAGATTTAGATATTGATGACACTTTAAATTTTGTTTGCACTTCGTTGTCTCTTGAAACGGTGTTACGGTCTGAAATTCAAAGAGGCGAAGTTCAAAAAGAAGACGGTCGATTAACTGATGAAGAGTTGAATCTTATCTATAGTTCTTTAGAATATTTGATGAAAGAACAACTCAAACAAGTGATACCACCTGAAAACTCATTGAAAACAGCTTTAGTGGAAATCTATAAGAGAATGCAGTCTTTAAGCGCTCAAACATCTACTAGTGTTTTTACGAAAGCAACTCAAATTTTGACAAATACCCGTCTTGAGACACTTAAATATAGTACATTTCGAAGTTATCTTGAAGAATTGCCTAATAAAGATGGATTCGACCTGGATTCTTCAGATTTAGATATTGATGAAACTTTAAATTTAGTTTGCACTTCGCTGTCTCTTGAAACGGTATTACGGTCTAAAATTCAAAAAGGCAAAGCTCAAAAAGAAGATGGTCAATTAACTAATGAAGAGTTAGACCTTATCTATAGCCTCTTAGAAAATCTCATGGTGGAACAACTCAAACAGGTAATACCACCTGAGAACTCATTGAAAAGAGCTGTAGAAGCATGTATTCAAAGATTAAATTCCAGTAGTGTTGATGTTACCCCTAAAAAAATATGCAAATAGAAAGGAGAAATTATGGCTTCCTTAGAATCTGCTGCTTTGTGGACGCGAATCAATTCCATTGATCAACGTGAAATAAAAGATTTAATCGGAGCAAATAAAAGGGAGAATATAGGACAACTGATCAATGAAATTTCACAAGGCATTTTTACGCCGAATTCAAGAGAGGTAACCAAATTACTTGGGGCAATTAAGGAGATAGTGTTGCCAAAGGCTCTGATACACAAGTTGCTTTCAGTTTTAAGAAAACAACGAGTCATTCAGAGAGAAGAAG
>JBAWZJ010000322.1:0-2422 GCA_037143085.1 Parachlamydiaceae bacterium
TTTCAAAGCCGTATTTTCATCGAGAACGACGAGAGATATGCCTTCCGTTTTAATCTTATCGGCATCCCAGTAGTGTGGATTTTTTACCGTTGCCACCTCGCTTCGTGGTTTCCAGCGGTCGAGAACAAAAGGTCCGTTACCGATAGGTTTCTGTTGTTGTTTTACCGGAGGACCATTTCTCACAGACTCATGGACAGGAAAATAAAAGTGGCAGGCGACCATTTCAATAAAATATGGAGAGGGTTCTTCTAGTTCAACGACCAATGTTTTGTCGTCCGGAGTCGATATTCCGACGGCGTCGATAGATGTTTTTCCTTCTTTAGCCTCTTTTGCCCCTTTAATCAGGTAAAGTTGGTACGCGTTAGGAGCTGGAAAAGAGGGGGATAGGACACTCTTCCATGTTTCGGCAAAGTCCCGAGCTGTCACGGGTGAACCATCGGACCAGTGTCCGTCGCGCAAAACAAACGTATAGTTTTTTTTATCGTCGGAGATGGAAAAGCGTTCCGCTGCTGCCGGCTCGTTGACACCTTCACTGTTTGTCCGGATTAGACCTTCGAAGAGCATACGAACGGCTGATACGTCGGGTAAGAGTCTAACAAGACGGGGATCGAGCGATTGCGGGTCGTCCGCTGTAGCAATTTTCAATGTCTTGCGCTGAGGTTCCGGTGCGGAGCAGCTGCAAAGAAAAATAAAGAAACAAAGAGTCATTCGTAAAATATTCATCTCGACTTCGTACACTTTTTTAGTTCAGATGCCAATTCAAATTTCGTAAGCTCAGGGGAATAAGATTGAGATTTTATACCTCAAGATGAGAATCGATCAAGGACAAAAAGTTGCACCTTAAATTTAGATTCGATATAACAATTTTTAAAGAAACTAAGGGGTTTTCCTATGTCTAAACCATTGACCTTGCTTATAGCACTCGTAATTGTTGTCGGGGCGCTTTTTATCATCCGAAGTTATAATCATCGGGAAGAAGGGATCTCTTCTAAAGAGGTTGTTTCTCCAACGGCACAAGCTTCCAAGTCCAAAGATTGGCGTGAATTTTCATCTGTTTCAGGTCATTTTAAAGTGATGCTTCCTGCTTTGCCTCAGCATGTTTCAGATAATATCGTCGATCCAAAGACAAAAGAGCTGCGTCGCTATGAAACATTTGTTGCCGCAGATGATGATGGGGAAGCTTTTATGATCAGCGTGATCACATTTTCACATAACGTTGAGCAAGAAGTTGGTGGGGATTCGCTTAAGGCTGTTATTGATGATATGCTTTCAAGAAAAACAACGAATAAGCTGCAGTTGATGAATCCAGGAACGCTCAATACCTTCAAAACACTCGATTTCTCTATCATCAACGGTGACCGAATTATTGCAGGTAAGGCGTTTGCTAAAGGCAACACTGTCTATCTGCTAAGCATGATCGATAATAATGACCGCTTTAAAACTCACGATTTCGGTTTCTTTGTAAACTCTTTTGAAATCGTCGACAGCAAACCTAAGAAGGACTAACTCTTATGTCTCGTTTGATTTTGTCCCTTTGTGTTATGTTTCCTGTACTAGCATTTGGCGCAGGCTCCTCTTCAGGGTTTTCACCGACGCCGACATCGCAGTCTCCAACTGCAACCCCTCCTGCAACCCCTGCAAAACCGGTACATCAAGGGATTACCCCTCCGTCGCCTCCGCCTATTCACCCTCTCCCTCCAAAACCAACTCTTCCGGTAATGGCAGAACCTTTTAATATGCCGGGTGTTATCGGATGGGAAAATGAGAAATGGGTAGGAACAGATTTTCTTGGCTTCCTTTCTAAAAATATCACAATCGATATAGAGCTCCTAAAGGCAAAAGATGTGCCATCGACAATAGACAAATCAATGCTAGAATCGTTAGCTAAAGAGATTTTCAGAAAAGAAAATCTCGAACCTGAAACCGATGTCAAGGAGGGGCCTCCTCTCCCTTTCCTCCATGTTCTTATTACCGTATACCCTGTAGCAAAAGATCGCTTTGTAATCCTTTGCGCTCCGCGTTTATTCGAACAAGTTCAGGTGATCCGTAAAGATTTTATCCCTTCAGGATACTGGCAAGCAATCACTTGGGAAGGCTTAGATATTCAGCTGGCAGATCAAAGTCAACTCGATGCAAAAATCAAAGGGATGCTCGAAACAGCTGTCTCCGGATTCGCTAAGAGATACTGGACTTACAACCTAGACAAAACATGGAAGTCTAAGTAGAAACGTCAACTTTTAAATGACGTTCGGTAGATCAGAATAATTGATTTTTAGGGTTAACGTTTCTACAATCTTCTATTCTTTTTTGCCCCTTTGCGTTGGATCTCGCCGATGATCGGTGTGATATGTGGAAACGCTTTGCTTAATTGACTCACCTTACGCACTAGCTATTTTTTCAAATAATTTCTGTAGCTCTTGAA
>JBAWZJ010000323.1:0-2412 GCA_037143085.1 Parachlamydiaceae bacterium
CTCCAACAGAGATAGGCTCGGCGATCCTTTTCCTTTTTACGGGATCCGGCGGCGCTTGGATGACAGGATAAATTTCAGTACATAGAAGGGGACCTTTGGTCTCCGTGTCAAGAGGCTCGCCAAGTCCATTAAGGATCCTGCCTAAAAGCTGAGGACCAACTTTTATGTGAAGCGGCATATGCGTTGGAATCACTTCGGAGGAGGGACCAATACCGGTCATTTCACCAAGAGGAGAAAGAAAAACTTCATCCCTAGTAAAACCGACAACCTCAGTACGAAGAGGCTCCCCATCTCGCTTTACCAAGCACACTTCCCCAATCTTCACATTGGGAACGATCGCCCGAATGAGCATACCGACAATTTCTGTAATCCGTCCATTAACAGTCGTTAACTCAAGACCATCAAGCTCGCCGATAATTTTATCGAAGCGATCATCTAAGCTCATAAATACAACTCCAAGAAAAAGGCGACATTAAACTTGAACGTTCATGATCGTTTTTGTCGAGTCAAGCGCCTTGTTGAGTACAGCAGAGAAAAACTCAATTTCTTGAGTGATATATCCCACTTTCATTTGAATGCGGAGCATATTAGCAGGAGAAATCTCTTTATTGTTAAGATGCATTCCTTCAATTTCTCCGGATAGTGACGCTAACTCCGATTGACCGTTAGAAAGGAACCCTAAAAAACGCTCGATAGGATTAACGGATTTGTTTTGTAAATGTTCTGAAGGATTGTACTCCAAACCGGCTTTAGAAAGAGCCACACGTAAATTCTCGTCAATATGTTGAAGTTTGTTTTGCAATAACCCTTGTGTTTCCGGCTTAAGCGCTAAGTGTGGAGTGGATAACTTCTTCTTGATCCCCTCCATCTGGTCGATCACTTCGCCCGCTTGCGCTACCAGATTTTTTGGATTGACTTTCCCGAAATGGTCGACACGTTGATTGAGGTTACGCACCTCATCCATCAAAGAGCTTTTCGATACAGGTTCTATATGTTCCGGCACAGCACCTTTACTAGCCTGGGGGTGCGACCCAACGAGATTATCGAAATGTTCTTTATTCGGAGGAACCCGTTGCATCTCCTCCGCTAGGTCGGAAATACCCCCCACCTGGGACTTTTGACCGACTTTTCCAACTTTACTTATTTTTTCTATTTTATCGTCCATTGCCTCTTCTCCTTAAGGACCCGTAAATATACGTGTCCTAAGCCTCTTCAAACTCGAAAAGTGGAGTGGATTTCAATAACCCCACTTTTGGAGTCTGCAAATATAGCTTCTTTACTAAACCTTTTGAGGTCTATTCTTCGGCTTCATCGCCACTAAGGCAGTGCCTTGCAGTCATGAAAGGACTTTCTTTCTTCTTTAAGTCTTTTTCTGCCCATTCCAACGAAATTTCCCCAAGAGACTTAATTGTTGGATTGGTTGTATTTTTCATTGCATCGCGGATGAGAGTCTCTCCCTTCTTCCTTTTAGGTTTGGTTAAAAGGTAAGACATCCCTAAAAAAGTCTGGGCCAAATAATTATCAGGCTCTTTAGCAACAACTTCCTCAAAAATCCTCGAAGCCTCTTTCACTTCAAGTTTGTTGAGAGCTATATAACCAAGGCCTATTTGCGGCGCCGTACTATTCGGACTCAATACTTGCGTCGCCTGAAAAATCCGCGTAGCACTCGTTTCATCAAGCTGCTTTACAGCAACAAAACCGGCTTCAATTAAAAGCGAGAAATCCTCTTTGAAATCCTCTGTTTTATCATCACTCATCTCGAATTATCTCCATTTATACTGAACGCAATTCAAAGGTTGATATTTCTCTCTTTAAATATGAGCTTCAAGGCGTGAACGAAGCCCACGCCTTGAAGAAGGGAGCCGGTAAGCCTCGCACCGAATGTTTTTAAGCATCCGCGCCTCAGGATTAAAAAATCCTTTGACCTCCAGCTTCCTCTTAACTTATTTTTACGACTTAACGTTACGAGCCATATCAGCAATTGCTGAGTTAGAAGCACTAACAACAGATGTCGTCATTTCAGACAACTGTGATAAGTGGTTCATTAACATCTGCATCTCAAACATATCACCGATACTGATCGCACTTCTACGACTCTTAATAGAGCTTAATTTTGCTTTAGCACTATTTGTCGCGTTGTTAATCGTTTTAAATAATATTCCAACACTAAAGCCTGACTGGGCATTAGCTCCAGAAAATTCACCAACGTTACTAGTAGGCATATTTTAATCCTCCACTACATTTTTTTATCATACAGAGTATAAGTCCGGAGGTGATTCATACTGGAAATTTCATTTCCTGAACCCGCATAAAAATGCGAACTCTTTTCTGAATCTCATGATGCTTACATTAAAAAAAGCCACTTGGTGGACTGCTGAGAAACCTGGTACACTTCAGAAGTGTGTAAAAACA
>JBAWZJ010000324.1:0-2406 GCA_037143085.1 Parachlamydiaceae bacterium
ATTTTGAAGGAAAGAATTAATGATAACTTTCAGCGAATTGTATTGAATTCACTACACTTGGCTGCGACTTAAAAAGTCCAACTTTCAACTGGAACCAGTATATACCTAACAAATTTTTTTACGAAGTGAAGTTATGATGTGCAATGATTGTTGTACCCTGTCTCCATGCTCATCAGACAGTCTTAGGTTTCTATTCAGCTCGTGAGCTTCTTGCTCAAGCTTTTCAAGCATATCACTCGTCACACCCCGCTGGGTGTTGTCTAAGACGTCGTAGTTTACCAAATCGGAAACACCCATGATTTTTTCTTCCAAGTTCACCAATTGCATTAAGAGAGCTAACATATATTCACTCTCCTTCTCTTTCGATGGTGTTGGAAGAAAATCTTTAAAAAATGTATCTATCGTGTGTAAAGAAGAACTGAAAAGATTTTCCCTCGAATTGTCAGCCTTAGAACGCCACAAAACTAATGACTCCAGAGAGGGCTCCTCATTTGATTCACGAAGTTGATAGAGTCTCAACAGACTTGGAGATAACATAGGCATGAGTTGTGCGCGCAATTCATTTTTCACTTCAATAGCGGCATCAATCCCGTCGATCGCATGAGTCAAATAATCATTAATCAATTGAATATCACGCTCGACCCTTTCATGAAAATCTTGAACGATGTGCAAGATCACAGCATCTTGAATCTTTTTTTTCCCGGCTCTATCTTTCCCCTGTTGAATCCAAAACCGCGCTTTATCGATTAATACCGTATATCTTGAAAATATTTTAACCTGTTGTGTTGCACCATCTTTTCGCTTCACGGAAACTTGTAGGCGTGCTATTTCTTTTATGATAGGGTCTATTAAAGACCCTAAAGCGGAAAATAATCTAGGATCTAGTTCTTTTTCAGACTTCTTCTTAAAGGCTATTAATTCTTGCAATATCGTATCAGCGTTGATTTCTAATTCGCTGATTCTACCGCTTAATTTGCTATCAACAGCGGGAGCCCGATTGAAAATATCGCCTATTTTTTTCAAAAAGCGCCCTAAAGCACTCCTTGCATCAGGCAAAGGGTGCGAAGAGTCAACACGATAGGTCGCATGTGTAGACAGGGTTTTGTAAATATCTTTATCAACCATAGAGAGTCTTAATATAAATGTTACAACTATATTCGGTATACCGTACGTAATTCTAGGTTTGTCGTGCTAGAAATGCCAGCTTTTGAATCATATTCGGTATGTCTTAGTTTATATGAAACCGAATTTAATTTAGAATAATTTTTTTACAAATAAAATCACCATTGCCTTTTCAAAAGACTTTTGATAGAATCTTGACCTATGAATAAAAGAAAATTAGAAAGCAACCGCCCTCAAATTCTTATAACAAACGATGATGGCATTTATGCTCCGGGAATTTATTTTCTCTGGAAAGCACTAAAAGATCATGCAGACATCACCGTCGTCGCGCCGGCGGGCGAGCAATCAGCAAAAGCTCTTTCTATAACCCTTTCTCAACCTTTACATATCCGAAAGGTTAGCTGGGAAGGAAACACTGAAAATCTCTGGAGCGTTACGGGTACTCCCGCCGACTGTGTAAAACTTGCTTTGAGAGAGATTTTAAATAAAACTCCAGATCTTATTGTTTCGGGAATTAATCGAGGGTCAAACCTTGGTCGTAATGTTCTCTATAGTGGCACCGTAGGAGCGGCGATTGAAGGGTCTTTTCAAGATATTCCATCGATTGCTTTTTCTTGTCAGGACTTTTTCGAACCTGACTATGAAACAGCCAGCCGTTATATCCCTCATATTATAGAATACATACTGAACCACCCCCTCCCTGAAGGAACGCTCTTAAACGTCAATTTTCCAGAAAAAAAGTTAGGCAAATTTAAGGGATTCAAAATGACATCTCAGGGAAATAACCAATGGATAGAGAATCCTGATAAACGGACTCATCCTGCTGAGGGACATCATTACTATTGGTTAGGATGCCAACTTAAAAGAAAGGCAAGCAATGACGATAGCGATGATGTATGGATTGAACAAGGATATATCACTGCAGTACCTGTTCATATTGGAGACCTTACAGACTGGTCCCACCTTAAAGACAAAAAAGAGCATTTCGAGAAGTTTTTCCCCGAAGAATAGATATCTTCGATAACCCTAATTTTCCAGCCCTTGCCCCCGCCCGTCCTTATCTTTCCTTGAAAAAGCTCGATTTTATCGAATGACTAAAAGGTCTGCTACAGAGTGCATTCGAATTTTATACCAAACGTCATTCAAAAGTCAGCATTTCTAGCTGCGCGAAAAACCCCGGGAGTCGAACATCGTAAAGCTAGCTGTATTGAATTAATACAGATCGGTCGAATCGCGGGAGCTTTGAAGCAGCCAAAATTCTCATTTTGAGCTATGAGCAGTATA
>JBAWZJ010000325.1:0-2383 GCA_037143085.1 Parachlamydiaceae bacterium
GTATAGACGCTGTGCTTGAGAAATGAAAATGAGTTGAAGATGAAGTCTGCTTATCCTTTTGGTATTGCTTGAGGGAATGTTTTCGTGTCAAAAAAAGCGTTAGCATAGATGTCAACGTAGATGGGTCTTGTGATGAATCCGTTTGGTTGTTTTCTATAAAGGCTTTGGGATAAACCAAAACGCATTGTATTCAGGCTGTACCAGCCGTCTTCTATGTCAAAAATGTAATGGTGATTTGGAGAAACTGTCGGATTTGTGAAAAAGTCGTAGCGGACATAGGGGGTCATGACGTGTTTACTGTCGGCATAGTGGCGATAGAAATCTGTGTTCGATAAAAGCCCAAATCTACCTAAAGCAAGATATTTGACAGAGCTTCCTGGGCTGTTTCCATACATGATGGCAATGCAACCAACTTCAGGGGTTGTGTTGATAGGTCCACAACGGAAATTTTTGTAAAACAGGGGAGACATCTCGATTCGGGCTGAACTGTAATCATGATCATAAAGTTGGTTGTTTCCGTAAACAAGGTCTAGATAAGATGCACTAAAAAATGTATCCGCGACAATACCGGAATTTCCAATGTCGAAGGGCTTTATTGTTGTCTCAAAGGTTGGAAGTTCTTGCTTAACAGTTTGAAATGCGTTCACTTGTACGCGCGTATTTAGGTTGGCTATCCACGACTCTTCCTGGCGGCGGATCAATAATTCTGTCGGTCCTGCGGTTTTAAGCTCTAAGCCTCTGTCGTAATAGTCCGTTGGCATGTCGATATCGCTGATTTTATCGTATGAAAGGTGGACTGAGATTTTGTCGTCCATCAAAAGGGTGTCGCCGATCCCTTGAAAGAGGTAGCGGAACCTTTGGCCTGGGTGGATGATCGACGAGTCTCTCGCTGCGTAGGTGATCGATTGAAATGCCGTTTTGTGATCAGGAGAGTGATAAAATGTTTCTAAACCTCCTCCAAGGCCTCTTTTTAAACGATAATCGAGGCGAAGAAATGTTTTCATGTTGTTCCATGAAAGGAGCTCATAAACCATTCCAAAACGGTGTCCCTGTCTGCTACCCCATTTTACACTATAGCGTACGGGAGAATCAAAGATCGAATCGAGGTTCTCTTCGAAAGAGGGGATCCAAAATAGGGGGAAATTTAAAATCTCGAATCTGACATTTTTCGCACATAGGTCATTATTGTCATTGATCGTGGCTACTTGTGATTTAATAACCCAGTCGGGGTTCATATGCGGCGATGTTGTGGCATACGCATCATGGACAATATATTTGCCATCGGCTAATAGAAAAATTGTTTTACCGCCAAAAAACCACGGTTCAACCATCGTCCTGCCGTTCTGGATAATACCGCAGTTGTTTTCAAAATCGTATTCTAACCGCTCTCCAACAAAAACATAGTCGTTAAATTCTATGATGAGGTCCCCTTCAGCGATAACGCAATAAATAGGAACTCCTTCAAATGTTTTCCGCGTATGGATGATGTGCGTTGCTTGGATCCTCAAGTTAGGAGCTGATATTACCCCCCCATGTTCGGTCGAGAGTACGCCATCGGAAAATGTGGGTTGTCTAAGATCGACAACAACTTCCCCATAACAAAAAAAATGGAAAAAAATAAAAGTTATTAAAAAATGTTTTGTCATTGAATCGCGCGCATCAATAGCCCGACTAAGGCGTATTTATTTTTCTGATTTCCTGATTGTATGACAGAAATCAGCACATCGATCCCTTTGTCATCATGGTTTGCTACAAAAGATTCAAAAGCCTCAACCAAGAGCCGTGATGTCTCCTGAGGTGTCAGTTCAAAAGATGCATTGCTTCCCGCCCTGGCATCAATAGGAACAAGAGGTCGAAAGCGGATAAGATCAATATTCTTTTGTTGCGTTACCCATTCTTCTAAGTTCTTAGCGTAAGGTCCCGCCTCTTTTAATCGGTATAGGGTGAGATTACAGTAGTTGCGAACTAGTGGAGCTCCAACTTTCTGTTGATATCTTTTTAAAACTTCAACAACAGCTGGAGTTGGGTGGTTTTCCAGAACATCAACAAGGGTTGGCACAAGATCATTTTGCTGTAAGTCTAAAACCGTGGCAGCAACAGACAAAAAATCTTTTTCTTGTAACTCTACAATTTTTGCAAGAAGGCTTTCACGGATATGTAAGGATAGCTCTAGTGCTACAGGATTATCTTCAAAATTCTGCTGCGCTGAAGTGATGGCTTTGAATGCAGTGAGACTTTTACCTTGTGTACTGACAGTTCCCAAAGCAACGTCATGGGTATTTCTGATTAGAAGGCTTGCAACGATCGGGACGGATCGATTGTCTCGATGTTCAAGAAGAGCTATGGCAGCGTTAACGCGTACTTGCAGATTGTTGTGTTGCAT
>JBAWZJ010000326.1:0-2368 GCA_037143085.1 Parachlamydiaceae bacterium
ATTGGCCTGTGTCACACCAGAAATGCGGGGTCAATCTTTACCCGATTTTCCCGATTACAAAAAAATCTTACATCACTTTAGTCTTTTCCTTTGGATAAAATGAGAAAAACGATTATGATCTCATACCGAACCTTGGAGGAAAATATTATGTCAGGACTTATCACCTCTACAGATGTTAATGAACTAATAAACAACAATGTTGATTCATTAATTAATACCAATGAAACCAAAGAGATGTCCCTTGAATCGATGACTCTTCTAGTTAACATCGAAATCTTAAAAAACCTAGAAAACAAAATCAAAAAAGAATTTTCAGAACTAAAAGAACGGCAGGATAGAGTTTCTGAACTTCACAAGTTGATCAAAGAAATCAACAGCGTGACAACAGATAATCAGATTGACTGCACGGGCAATACCAAATTGACCAATCTCCTCGCAAAAGCTCAAGAATATGGGGTGGAAATTCAAGAGGGTAAACTCAAATTCAATAAAGAAGAGAGAGAAAGACTCATCGACAACATCCGCTTGACTGTCGACGACTTCAATGTTTTGAACGATATGCAGCTGCAAACCGTCACTCGCCTCACAACAGAAAGATACGAATCGTATCAGCTCGCACGTAGCATCATGAAACCTTTGCATGAAGACAAAATCAACAAAGCTCGCGCTGCTAGAGGTGGATAAGATGCTAGAAAATATCGAGCTTCCTACAACCCTATTCCCCGAAGAAGCCATTCCTGGTCTTTACGCGGTCGCCCACGAGTTTTACCGGAATGGGAAATATGAGGAAGGTAGAATTTTCTTCCATTTTTTGACGGTCGCAAATCCTTTTGATAGTAGATTCTGGATGGGACTCGCTGCATGTTATCAGATGTTAAAAAACCATCAAGCAGCATCCTCTGCCTATGCTGCGGCTGCGGTGCAGAACAGCGCAGACCCCTACGCTCATTTTCATGCTGCAGAATGTTTTTTTCACATGGGAGATATCCCTAAAGCGTTGAAAGCGTTAGATTCGTCATTGACAGTTGCTAAGGAATCTGAGGAATATTTACATTTAATCCCTAGATTGGAACTGTTGCTAAATACATGGTCAAACACATTACAAACACATGGAGGCTGTCATGATTAATGGTATCAACAATCCTTCTATCCGCCATATAGATGCCGAAAAAGAGGTCGCGACTCTTTCTTACGCTACACAACCCCCTGCAACCTCGCCGTTAAATTTTCAAAAGGACACACTCTCCATTGCTGACAAGAAAACAGAATCAACATCGTTCTTTAAGCGAGCAAAAGATTGGCTCTGGAATATTCTAAAGATAAAGACAGAAGAATCGAAAAATGAAACTGATGAACAAAGAGCTCCCCTTTCTCCTCTTGATGGAAATACTCCACAATTAAGCCCTCCAGAAATCACAGAAAGAAAACATGTCGTTAAAGCGGTTACAGACCTCAACCGCTACCTCAAAGATTCATCTGAACGTTCGGAAGAGATCAATTCCTCCAATATTGACAAACTCATTTTCCTGCAACTTGTGCATAGGGCCTTGAAGCAAAAAGAGCTTAAAGAGGAAGGTGGAAAGTGCGGACACGCAGAAGTGCTACAACGGCAAAAGCACAATAAAACCTTGCAGAAGACTTATTACGACTCTTTAGACATCATTCAAAAATGTAATAAAACGAAAAACGTTCTCAAATGGGTTGATGTTGCTCTTACAAGTGCAACAATGGCAACATTTGCTGTCTCCTTCTTTCTCAGCGGCGGCCTAACAGCTCTTGGAGCAGCGGCTCCAATTGCAGGGCTGCTTAAAGGAGGATCTATGGGATCTACCGGAGTAGTCAAACACAAGTCAGAGGTCGAAACGGGAAAAATAGGCATAGTTCAGTTAGACATGAAAACGAACTCCGATAAGGTAGGCGAAGAGTTGACAGATCTAGGTACTGTGAATACAGAGATCGCCAATTTACACAAATTAATCAAAGAATTGCTCTACAATCAACGGCAAGCAGAGCGAGCTATTGGACAATAACACAAATAAACAGGGTTTAACATGAAGATAAACGCATTACTAGATAAAATTTTGTATAAAGGGGCTCCTGTTTTACCACCAACACAAGAACAGGGTGTTTTACCTTCAGCACTTTCAACCGATACACTGATGCCTGCCGGTTGCACAAGCGATTTAAGACAGAGTTTCCCAGTAAACAAGACTTCCCAACCTGCTCCAACTGCAGAAGAGATTGAAATAGAAAATGTCTATACAGAAGCTCAAAATAAATCTCGCGAATTCGAAAGAAACAATCGACACAACGTCCAATCTCGTCTAGACGTCACTTCTGAAGAACTTGACAATGCGCTGAAAGAAGC
>JBAWZJ010000327.1:0-2365 GCA_037143085.1 Parachlamydiaceae bacterium
CAGCTGGGCAAGGAAATCTTCGCAGCCCGGCATCTTAGCAAGTAGTGCAACAGCAAAGATGTCGCCACTTGCCGCGATTTTTTGTATTTCACTCATCGTTTCTTTACGGCCAAGCTCATAAAGGGAATTTAATGCGGCTAAACGAACATTCACATGCGGGTTTTTTGCCAATTGCTGGAGCTTTTCTACAGCACTTTCATCTTTCAGCATCCCAAGAGTTGTTGCACACGCTTCTTGCTGGGAAGGGCCGTGTTGCAATGCCATCCGTCGGATCTGCGGTAGAAAATCATCTTGTTCCTGTTCGGCAATGCTTAGGATAACTGCTATCCTCACTAATTCATCACGGTGGGTCAGCATCTTACGTAAAACTTTTTTTGCTTCAGGTGTTCCACACTGTGCGAAAATTTGAGGAAATATCGGCCATAGTTGGTCCGGGACTTTTGCCATTAAAGCTTCTGTCTGGCTCACACATTTCGGATCTTTCTTTACTGCCAGCTGAAATGCCGTTTCTAAACGGATAAGTAAATAGTCGGATCCCATGGCTCGATGAATTGCCCGGTCTGCCCGATCATTTTGATACCGAGCTAAAAAATTCAATGCGATGATTTGTAATTCAGGGGGTCCTTTGTTCAAGGCGTCTTCGATGATATACAGAGCTTTTTCGTTCATCGAAATTCCGGCCCCAAAAAGCGTCATCAATTGAATCTCAGGATCTTTTGTGCGGAACCCTTGATCGAGTAAAATCAGTCCCATTTGCTCGAGGAGATCGAAATCATTCGATTGATTGGCTTTTTGATACTCTTGATACATTTCGAGGGCTTTTGTCGTTTCTCCCGTATGCATGAGATAAAGGATGTGATTTGGAGTCGTGCATCCTTCAGGTTCATCTCCGTGTATTTGGCAAGAGAGAAAGAACGTTATGAGAAAAAGTATATGAATTATTTTAGATAGTCCCATAGATCTATTCCCACATTTAACAGAAGGTGTCGTACGGTGTTGATTGGAAGTCCCATGGCATTGTAATAACAGCCATCGATTTTTTGTATTGCCAAGCCTCCGGCCATTTGAATTGCGTAACCACCGGCCTTATCAGACCAATGCAATTTGGCGTGGTAATGTCGGATTTCCTCCGGTGTTAGGGTGTTGAACAGAACTCGTGTCTCTTCGTGACGTGTCCACGTCTTTTCGCCAAAGCAGAGAGAAACTCCGGTGAAGACGCTGTGCCAGGTTCCTGCAAGTTCAGATAAAGCTTGAAAAGCCTCTTCGGTATTCACCGGTTTACCGTAAATTTTTCCCTCTTTGTAGACTGTTGTATCTGCTGTGAGGATTAATTTGTTGGGAAAATGCTCTCTTAAGGCATTCCCTTTTCCTTCCGCAATTAGGGATACATAGGCAACGGGGTCTCCTGAAAATAAGACCGAGTCCTCATCAAATAAAGGGGTGATCTGCTCGAAAGGAAGAGAAAAATAAGATAAAATCTCTTTGCGCCGAGGTGACTGTGATCCAAGTATTAATTTATTCATCTAACTCGACTGTGTACATTTTAAAACATCCTTGCGAGAGAGGATACCTGATTTGACTCCTCCTATGCAATGAATACTTGGGGGAAGACTGTGACATTTAGGTTTTCGGTTTCAAATTCAGGGCAGTAGTCGTGAAGGCGTTGTTTGACCATGGACTCCATTTTCTTGCAAATAGCCATCGTACAGGAACTTGTCTCAAGGAAGCATCCGATATACTCTTTTCCTTGATAATTAACGAGTTGCATTTCGTTTGACGGTTCTATTTTTGCCAGTTTCCAGTTGATGCTATAGGTTAAATGCATATTGATTTCTGAAGTAATCAAACAACCAAGAAAAATTTTTATTGATACTTTTGACGCCATTTTGATCTCTTCCTAGTAAACTATTTAAGATCTCGTGTATAATAAAAAAGGTTTAATATGTCAAAACATAAAGGTTTTTATGGATCCAGCAAGAATTCCAGATTTGTCAACAGATCCTCAGCGAGTTCATCCTGAAAAAAAAACATCCGAGACCCCTCTTCCTCTCCCTAGATTTGAAGAAAAAAAAACCGCTAAAGAGATTTCATCTGCTGCAATTGACAGTAAAGTTATACATGAAAAAACGACTTCGCATGCTGCTAAATTTTTTAGTTTTGTCAAAGAAGCTTGGAGTGGAGCCAAAGCAAGTGGAGCATTTATTGTCGTTTTAGCTGCAGAGCATTCAATTGTAAATCAAACAAAAATATTTAACGATACAGAAAACAATCTAAAAAAATTAAATCAATTTAATAGAGATGTTAATTGGGGGATGTTCGATGAATTGTCATCTGCATTATCTGTTGAAGATCTAATGTCAGAAGG
>JBAWZJ010000328.1:0-2365 GCA_037143085.1 Parachlamydiaceae bacterium
ATTTAAAAATTTTGAGTGGAGAGAAATTTCGCTCTGCGAAATAAACTTACGCTAGATATGAAGAGGTTGATAAACAATGCACTCTGCAATTTAGAACACAATCGCTTTAATGATACAGGCAGGCAATGAGTACGCTAGAGGGAATATTAAGGAAAAGGAAGCTGGGATTTTATTTAAAATGGGCTTTCCTTGCTCTTGCGGGCTTAATTTTCATATTCACTTTGCTTATATGCTATCCTCAAGTTTACTATTTCGCTGACAAGGTGAGTTATAAAAATTTTCAGGTTTACTACGACAAAAAAATCCCAAAAGAAATTTATTCAATTTTAGATACGGTGCATCAGTTAATCCAAAAATCAGACTGCTATGATCCCCGCTTGAAGTTCAAAATTTTTCTCCGTAGCGATGCGAATAAATACACTATTTTTCCAGGTCAATTTCCAGATAAAAGTATTGGTTGGACAATAGGGGGTATCAAAAATGTCTTTCTTCACAAGTCTGATTGCGCAACAAACACCGCATATAATCATTTGGGCCATACGCGTACGCTATCGAGCGTTTTAGCTCATGAGCTCATTCATGTGCTCATAGAAAACAAATGGTTTCTAAAAAGCAAAATGGCCTACTTTGATAAAAATAGCTTATCATCATTTGGAGCGTTATGGAAAGAAGAGGGATATGCCGAGTATATTGCAGGCGATTTACCAATAACGTTGGAGGAAGGCTTAAAAATATTAAATGGTGAAATTCCTCCAAAATATGTGCCACATTTTGAATACTTTAAATATTGGCTTGCAGTGCATTATCTTGTTGAAGAAAAACACATGTCTTTTGAAGCAATCCTGCATGACAACCTAAATTTAGAGGATGTGCTGAGGGAGGCAAAGCTTGCCCAATAAGCCAATTACCCAAACTCTTTCTATCCGGAATCTATCCGGAGTAGCTGATTTCCCGAGCTTGAAATCGATTGCTCTTGTTTGACAGACTTTTCTCGTAAATAATCCATTTTCCCTGTATGATTCGGCAATGTAAGGTGATTTTAGATCATCTAGAGTAATTGCCAGATAGGGTTTTTAAAGACTGAAAATCCTTGTGTCGCTGGTTCGATTCCAGTTCTGGCCACTTTGAACAGGAAAACTTTACAGTTTTCCTGTTTCTTTTACTGTCATAAAAGCCGTACTTTTGCCAGAGTACTAGATTTCCTCAGCTCACACATAAGTGCAGTCTTTCATCTCAAGGATTTGTAATGGACCCGTCTACTTTATCACTACCTTTTTCTAGATTACCACAGTATCAACTAGTGCAAGCTCCGCTAACTTCAAGAAGCACCTTTGCATCAGGCTTAGAAGATAGGTCTTGCTTATCAACTTATATTCATTCAAAAAGTCCTTTAAAATATGGTTATCAGCAACAGGATTATCTAGAGCGTGCCGAATCCGCAATTCAGCAAACTGTTTCAAGAATTCGCGCAGGAGTAGAGGACAGAGAGAATCTTACCGACTTGTTTTTTGTTATCCGAAAAGAGTTATGTACGATTCGTGGTCAAATTGCAAAGGATCATGGTACAGCTAATGCGGAACTCTTTGGACGTTTTAGAGCTTCTGTTGATTTTGGAGAATACACTTCTCCTGTAACTCCTTTATATGGATGTTACAAAGAATATAATACAATTTTTATGGAGCAGCTTAGTAAAATCATGACTACTAGGCAAAAGTGTTCAGAGAGCAAAAAAATTGAAACAGAAGACGTGGCTTTAGAACGTACAACCACTTGCACAGTACAAGTTTTAGATGAAAAAGATGTGAGATCTCTGAAATTAGCTGAATTTCCCTCCGAGGAAGAGCTACATAGAGTCTTGGATACCCCAAAGAGAGTTGATGAGATTGTTCAAGATTATGAATTAATGAAAGAATTGAAAGCTAAAAATCTTTCATTATATCAACGATATTCATCGTTTTGTTATTTCGAATTCCTCCATAAGAACTTTCCTGTTCCGACTTTATCCGGTTGTTCAACTAAAAATTATGCTTTATGTACATTGCGGCTTGAAATCAATAAAAAGCTCTTTGCGATGACACGATATCTCACAAGGGTTTATCCAGAGAAGGAAACCGGCACTTTAAAACCCATAATAGGGTACTCAGTAGCGCTTCTAATTCATCAAGACCCTCTCTTAATCCAATCGACTCTTCAAGCAATTTCTGAAATGTTTGAAAAATGTCTTTTATGGAATCCAGGCACGGAGACGGTACAAGAGTTAAAAAATAGAGTAACTCTTTTCCGTTTTACTTATGCACACTGCATGCCTAGGTACATGTTCACGGGTAGTTAAGGAAATCGCTGCGCGATTTTCTTAACTACCGTG
>JBAWZJ010000329.1:0-2358 GCA_037143085.1 Parachlamydiaceae bacterium
GGACATAGCCACTGCCACTCACACTAATATTAAATTTCAATGTTAGCGTTTTGGTTCGCAAGGAAAAGAGTTTTTTCTTCTCTTTTCCTTTTTCTTTTTTCCTGCATTGCTTGTTGCCCTCCTTGCCATCAATGGCAAATTGCCATCATTAAAGCTGATTGCCCCCCTGCGACTTACGTTAAAACTTACCTTCCTGCAACCAATACCTTTAGCGGAATGGAAGTTGAGTTGATGTGCCATAACGGCTGTTTAAACTTATACCTCAATGCAATTACGTTGCAATTTCCTACTACAAATCCAAAACAAACGGAACTCAAAATTGTAGTATGTGACCAAACTTACATTTTTCTTGCTGAAAGATTGAACGGAGGGCAGCGGCTTTTGCTGCCCGATGATGCTAAACAGTTAGTGATCTGTTCTTTATTAGAAGAAAACTGTGTGAAAATCTATGCTGGCCGCTATGAAACGACTGTCACCGACGAAGGTTTTGCTAAAACCTATAACGATCTCGTTAGAGCTTGCTATCCAACTTCCTTTCAATCTCTTCAAAGTACTGATCAACAAACAACAGTTGATTGCGGATGAGACGATCTTCTGAGTTATTCAACTTTAAGGAAGAGAAAAATTTTCCAAATAGATACAAATACTGCAACAAGGCTTCCGATAGTACGGTGAAGTTATCTTCATCAAGCTCCCTCTCTATCCCATCTCCAGATAAGTCTGTAAGACGACAGACTTGTGCATAGAAGTCTTGAAAATAAACCTTAATATCGTTGATATCGAGCTCTATCTCTTTGCCACGCTTTACTGTTTCGTTGTTTTCTATCCATGTTTTCAATTGTTTCAATGTCGTTTCAAATTTATTCAAACGAATCATATGCTGTCGTTCTTCCCTAATATGAACGATAGACCGGTGCATTGCATACAAATGATGAAACAGGGGGTGCTGTTGCAATACACGGTATCTCCAGTCTGCACACATTGCCTTAATTAATGTTTGCCGAACAAAAACAACAATATTTGGATCAAATGACCCCATTTCATCGAGGCCTTGCAAGGCCGCCAAAAGGGATTTAACATCTCGTTGCATCAAATCCTTAGAAGCTAGAGGTTGTGTTATTTCATGGAGATTGCGATTAACCTCATCCAGCAATTCTCGAGTCAACTTTCTTTCCATTGCAGGATTAGACTCCATCGACGCATGAAAATTAATCGCTAACAGGTCAAGCTCGTCAATAGAGCAAGTCAATTCCTGCAGTTTTCTGATATGTTTATCATCTCGTCTATTTTTTTGACTTCCAAAAATTCTTGCCCAAAAACGTACCTTTTGCGGAGAAGTTTCGCGGTAAAATTTTTTATATTGAACAATTTTACCGCGCAATATTTTCAATTCAGAACGGAGACCTTCTATAGTATCAAGAAGCGGTTTTCTAACTTGCAAATCCATAAATAATAATCGAGACAGTTTTTTTATCATGCGACTCTTATCAAAAAGAGCCTTCTTAACAGATAGAAAGTAATCGTTGAATAAGGGATATAAAACATCATACCCTGCACATTTTCTGAGAGCTCTAATGATTTCATCTCGGTAAAGAACCCTTGCGCTATTGTTGAGAGTCCACAAATTCAATAAAAAATCCAACTCTTTAAACTTATCTTGTTGGTCTGTATCTATTGTTGCAAAAACACGACATTTACTGAGTTCTCTTCTCGATTGTTGAGCAACCTCGCACAACTGCAAATAGCCTGTGTAGCGTTCGATAAATTTCCGATAACGGAAATTAAGAAATTTATTACATCTTTTGATGGTCCCAACTAGAGCTTTATCGATCAAACTCTGCCATGGAAAAAGATTTCTATGCCACGCACCCCATTTTCCATTTCGAGTTTCGCAAGTTTTCCGAAAAACTTTGAGTTGCTTTTCAAGTCTCACAATAGCCCATAGTAGGTCTTCCATATGGTGCGTTAATTCATCTCTCATTGTCGTGACAGCGTGAACAAAATCGACATTCCACTTCTCAAAACCTATTTGACTGATCTGTTGAAATAATTCGACAACACATCCTTCCAATAGTTCTGTATAATCCCAAAGATTGTCATTGATGCTATTGGTTAAATGTTGCCAATCATCTGCTTTAAAGGACGATTTTGGCGAGTGAATAATTCTGCTGAATTTCCTGGAAAACTCTTCCATTGCCTGATTAAGGCGTAATTTTTCTCTTGTTTCTTCTCGCGCAAGCGATGGTATCTCATCAAAAAATTCTATAGTTCTGAGGATGTGGAGGCAGAACAAATTTTCTTTTTCCTCCAAGTAATCAGCCAACTTATCAGCCATTGATTCGTCAAAAACGATCACAC
>JBAWZJ010000330.1:0-2323 GCA_037143085.1 Parachlamydiaceae bacterium
TGGAAAAATTATTTTAATATTTTTTAAGTTATATATTTTTGTCTTATGCTCTTCCATTCTTCCGCTGTAAGACCTTTGTTTTTGAGTTTGCCAATTCCTAAAGCCAACATTCTAAAAGAATCTGCCCCATGACTAGCAAAGTTATGGAGCGGATAACTTAACCAGCATCCATGTCGGCCATTCCACTCCTTCTTGTAGTTTTCTAGTGCTTTAATACCTAACGCACATTCTGTTTCATCAAACCAGCATCTATTGAGAATATTTCGGGCAGCATCAACCCCTTCAATTAAGCCAATATTAGGTGCAACCGTAAATAGAATACCATGATTGCGAGCAACCTCAACACGAGATAGACCCGTGCTATACTCATGAACGACAGCATCATGAGGCACAATGTGCTTACCATAAGTGTATGGCTTGCTCTTTACAAGTTGAAGATAATGCGTAAGTGGCTCTCCGCTATTCTCATTGTATTCCAGCAAGTGAATCTCTTGCCCACAAACCTGATACCACCAAATGGCAGTAGAATCATTGTACCCTAAATCCCAAGCAGTATGCACTGGTGCATTGGCATCATAATAAACTCTACGAATACGTCCATGCTGTCTAGCTTCCACGATTTGACGGCCGTAGTAAAGCCCTTCATTAGATGCTTCAAAGGCTTCATCTGGCGTACTTGGAAACTCACGTTCATGTCTTCACCTTGAGTCTCCATACGCTTCACATACCATGCCTTTTGAGCATGCTCCAACGAATAGCCTAAACTTCCTTCCAGTTGGCTAAAATAATCTTGCATATATGAAATTAAAATGGTGGAAATTTTCTGTGGATAGCGTCATTTTTTATGAGGGAAATTAATTTCCGAAAATTGGCGTATTACCTAAAAAGCGTACAATTGAGCCAAACGCTATCGAGTTAAGAGTTTGATCTTTTTTCTTCCTTAACCTTTACTGCGGCTTCAGCACGCTCGATTCTATCTTTAAAAGATCCATGCGTGAATACCAGAGGCCAAAAATTTCCTTTGGGAGTAATGAATAATTTTGCAAAAACTTTATCCTTCCATTTTAGAGTTTTGCAGGCACGAACTTCTTTCAAAGACTCACGCCATGTTGCGAAGCCTATTCTAATCCCTTCTACCCCATCGTTTAAATGATTCACAGCATAGAGGTCTGCTTCTCTTTCATACTCTTTAATCTGAACAATCATTTTCGCAAAAACGAGAACCTTCTGAACGATGCCTCCGGTCAAGATACGAATCGCTTTCCCCCAGACAGTTGTAGATCGCGACGCTTCTAAACGATGTTTTCTTTGTTTTTCTGGGTGTTTCAAGGCTATATGTCCAAGTTCGTGTACAAGACCTGCTCTCAGTGCTTTTTGGCCCAAAAAGTTTTCGCGTAGTTTTAATATTGTTTTGATGGCCGCAATTTCCATAATACCGACGGTCTGCTTATCAATTTCATATTCCTCTGCCAACCAATCAGATAAGCGTTGAAGAAATTTTAGGTCATAAAGCTTCGGATCATTAGAATCTATTGGGCGTAAATCTTCGGGTATTTTATCAAGATTGATGACTATTAAGGGGCATACGCTAATCGATGATGTGTTAGCCCAAGCCATGGTCGGATCTATAGGTTTACTAAAGTAAATCGAAGTTTCGTCAATTTTTTCAAAATGGATCTCCTTCATAGTAAGCCTTATCTTATCGCTGAGATTTTTTCTATGTACAAATCGCTTAATATCTGTGGCAAGATGATTCTTTATATTATCAACAACGATTCCGGGGTCATTAGCTAACAAGAGTAAAGTGTGTTTAAGCACTTGAATGTCTTGAATGTCTACATCGCTTTCGACCTTTGGCGTTAAAGAAAAAATAGTCGATAACCAATTACTAACTTCGTGCCAATATTCTTGGGTATCAAGGCGTGGATCCATGGAATTAACTGGCCTTAATTCTATAGGCATCAATTCCAGATTCGGTAAGAGGAATAGTGGACATATCAAAAGTTTTGAACTTTTTATTTCGCATTGGCGATCCAAAGGATCCGTAATTTCCAAATCTAAATCAACATGGTCAAAACCTAAGCCTTTTCCAATTTCATCTAGGTGCAAATGAAAATTATTCTTCAAAACATCAACAACTCCATTTAAATCTTTAGATACAACATAACTTGGAGTTCTGTTGAAATTATGTTCACTATAAATAGAATTCATATTTTCACCTTTTCCTCTTTCTGGAAGAGGAATCAAAAAAATGTAAAAAGTCGAGATTTATACCGAACGTCACTCTAAAGTTGGCATTTCTAGCTGCGCGAAAATCCCCGCA
>JBAWZJ010000331.1:0-2323 GCA_037143085.1 Parachlamydiaceae bacterium
CCTCAACGGTAACTTTATCATCGCCGAGCTTGCTGCGAACAAAGTCCGCTAGGTGAGATGCTTCTGTTTTTCCGGATGCGTCAAGAATCGTTTTTTCTTTATCTTTGTCGATAATGCTCTCATCGATTCCGGCATCGATCCGTTGGAAGATGACAGGAGAGAGTTTTCTTTCGAGGAACTGCATCAGATAAGGGTCTATTGGGGTATCAGCACAAAGGACCTCAATCTCTTTCTTCTGATAAACGTCAAGGAAGTGACTTGCGTGAGAAGGGTCTTTTGTGTACAAAATCTTGTCTTTAGTTTTCTCTCTGTTTTTTTCGAGATATTCTTCCGCTGTCGTCCATTGTTCTTTTGTGTTTTTCCAGATAAGGAACTCTTTTGACCGATCGTAAAATTTCTCATCTTCGAGGATTCCTAACTTAACGACAATGGAGAGATCATCCCAAGAGCTGATGAATCGCTCTCTTTCGTTGCGGTAAAGGACAGCTAGGCTATCGGACACTTTCTTCGATACATGACTCGAAAGTTGACGGACTGTACGGTCCATCTGCAAGTAGCTTCGGGAAACATTCAATGGTATATCCGGACTGTCGATAACTCCGCGGAGCATCATGAGATAATTTGGGATGACATCCTTACAGTTGTCAGAGACGAAAACTCGATTACAATAGAGCTGTATCGTACTTTTATTTGCATCGAAATCTCGTTTGACCTTTGGAAAATAGAGTATTCCTTTCAAATGGAAAGGGTAGTCAACGTTGAGATGAACCCAAAAGAGAGGGTCCTCTTCCATCGGATATAGGTAACGGTAAAATTCGAGGTAGTCATCAGTTGAACACTCGGAAGCAGGCTTGATCCATAAAGGCGTTTGGCTATTGATCAGTGTAGATTCGAGATAAACCGGATACTGGAGGAATGAGCAGTAATGTTTAAGGATCTCCCTTAGACGATACTCTTCTAAATATTCATCGCTATCTTTGTCGATGAATAGAGTGATCTCCGTTCCCCGTGTTGTTCGTTTTCCCTTTTCAATGACGTAGTCTGAGGATCCGTCGCACGACCAGAAAACCGACTCTGCTCCTTCTTTATAGGAAAGGGTGTCGATCTCAACGTGGTGCGCAACCATATAAGCGGAGTAAAATCCGAGGCCAAAGTGACCGATAAATTGATCTTGCTCGTCATTCGATTTGTATTTTCCCAAAAACTCCTCAGCTCCGGAAAAAGCAATTTGAGCTATATATTTTTCAACTTCTTCGGCATCCATCCCGATTCCATTATCGATAAACTTCAGGGTTCGTTCCGTTTTGTTGATCTGGATCTCGATCTTAAACTCCTCATCGGTAGCTGGGGCGATGCCTCTGTCTTTGAGAATTTTAACTTTATGAATTGCATCACAGGCGTTGGATACAAGTTCTCGTACAAAAATATCTTTATCTGAATAAAGCCAACGTTTGATGATGGGAAGAATATTTTCGCTGTGGATTTGTAATGATTTTTTCATGGTTGTACCTATCATATATGCTGTTGCTAACGAGGATACTATCACTGACTGAGGAACGAACGCAATAGAAAATGATACAAAGAAATGATTGAAATAACAGAATAAGCAGGAGTGGTAGGATAAAAAGTGACTTTTCTTATCTTGTCAATCTTGTTATTTTACTGTATTGGTAGGTATAACCTTGTTTTCAATGTAAAAACCAGGTATGCTGGGGAAGTTATTAACTTGAAGGATTATATTGTCAGTTAAAGTATGGCGTCCCTCATCTTTTACCTATCTCAATCTTACGCAGTTTCTTGCTGCTTTGAATGATAATATCTTTAAATTGTTGGTTGTCTATTTCTTTATTCAAGTTGAAGGGACAGAAAATAGCCATCGAATCCTCGCGACTACCGGCGCTATTTTTGTTCTCCCCTTCCTTCTTTTCTCTGCTTCATCTGGGACGATGGCCGATCGATTCAGTAAAAGAAACATCATCGTTTTTACTAAAACCTTAGAATTTGTCACACTAGCTCTCGGAGTGCTGGCTTTTCAATATGAAAGTAAAGTTGGGTCGTATTGTGTCCTATTTTTGATGGCAACGCTTAGTGCTATCTTTGGTCCATCGAAATATGGCATTCTCCCTGAGTTAGTATCGACTGACAAAATATCAAAAGCTAATGGCTTAATGACGTCCTTCACTTTCTTAGCGATCATTTTGGGAACCTTTGGTGCTTCTTTCATCTTGGACATCACAAATAGACACTTCATTTTTGCTGCGTTATTTTCTGCTTTGATGGCATTTATTGCGATGTCTGCTAGCTTCTTCATCGAATACACACC
>JBAWZJ010000332.1:0-2318 GCA_037143085.1 Parachlamydiaceae bacterium
ATTATTATTATAATCTACATGAGACTCAGTGTCAACAGTGAACGTGTACAAAAAACGACTTGTCTAAGAGGATATAGCATATATGGCCGGCCTTTCTTGTGGAATTGTAGGTCTCCCAAACGTTGGGAAATCGACCCTTTTTAATGCCTTGACTTCAAATCAAGCTGAAGCATCTAACTACCCATTTTGCACGATCGATCCAAACATTGGAATCGTTGATGTTTATGATCCTCGCCTAGCGGTGTTATCGTCAATTTCCCATAGTTCTAAGCTCGTTTATGCCAACGTGAAATTTGTTGATATTGCCGGATTGGTTGAAGGGGCTTCAAAAGGGGAAGGGCTTGGAAATCAGTTTCTCACAAACATTAGAGAAACAGATGCAATTGTCCATGTCGTTCGTTGTTTCGATTCCGATGATATTATTCACGTATCAGGTAGTGTCGATCCTATTCGCGATATTGAAATCATCAACTTGGAACTCGCCCTTTCCGACTTACAAATGATTGAAAATGCAATCTCTCGTGTAGAAAAACAGGTTAAAACGAAAAAAGAGTTGATTCCAGCTCTTGATGCTATGAAAAAGGCGCAAGATCATCTTAATCAAAATAAGCCGATTCGAACATTGGTTTTGAATGATGAAGAACAAGAGCTTTTGATCCCTTATCAATTCTTGACATCAAAGAGAGTCTTGTATGCAGCTAATGTGTCGGAACAAGACCTTCCTGCTATGGACAATCAATATGTTCAAGCTGTGCGCCGTTATGCAACAGCTGAGGGTAATTCCGTTATTCCTATCTGTGCCCGTCTTGAGGAAGAGATTGCTCAACTAAGCCCACACGAAAGAGGTGAGTTTCTCGAAACTCTTGGTTTAACAGAGTCCGGTTTGCAGCGCTTAGTGAAAGCTTCATTTGACATGCTAGGATTGATCACATTCTTGACAACAGGGGAGATGGAAACACGCGCCTGGACAATCACAAACCACATGACAGCCGCCGAAGCTGCAGGGAAAATCCACACCGATATTCAAAAAGGATTCATTCGCGCTGAGGTTGTTGCTTATGATGACATGGTAAAATACAATGGTCGTAATAGCGCCCGCGAAGCGGGTAAAGTCCGAGCGGAAGGAAGGGACTACATCGTTAAAGATGGGGATGTCATCCTCTTTATGCATAATTAAGAGAGGGAAAAATGGACTTATTTGTCACCTGCGGTGAAGGGATGGAACCACTTCTTGCGCAAGAGCTTGGTTCGCTGGGGTACTCTCAAGCTGTTACAGGTTTTCGCGGGGTGACCGTTTCGAATGTTGAGCTGGAAGCTATCTACCGCATTAATTACTTATCCAGGCTTGGTGGCCGTGTATTTCTTCCACTGTCGCGGTTTCGTTGCCATGACGCTAAGAATTTGTATGAAATGGCTGGTAAAATAGATTGGCTTTCCTATATTCCTCAAGGGAAAACAATAGCTATTGATGCCAATGTAAGCCATCCAAAATTGCGTAATAGTCTATTTGCTGCTCAAGTTGTCAAAGACGCCATTTGCGATCAGATACGTCAAAGAGCCGGATGGCGTCCTACTGTTGATGTGAAAAATCCGGATGTACAGATAAACTTATTTATTTATAGAGAATGGGCTGTAATCAGTTTTGATACATCTGGGCAATCTCTTCATAGGCGAGGATACCGGATAGAAACGGTGGAAGCACCGATACGCGAGACTTTAGCGGCAGCTCTTCTCATTATGGCTGGATACAAAGGGACAGAAGTTGTTTATGATCCATGCTGTGGATCTGGGACTCTTCTCATAGAGGCTGCCCTAATAGCTTCCCAGACACCTCCAGGATTTATACGCTCTCAGTGGGGTTTTTTTCTTTTACCTAACCATTCGCAAGAGTTGTGGCTGAAAGTAAAAGCTGAGGCTGATAGCAAAAGAAAACCATTGGCAAAGGATATGTTTTTTGGAACAGACCTCAATAAGCAAGCTGTTCATGCAACCAAGGTCAATCTTCGTGCTGCCGGATTTCATCAGTTTGTGACGATCACTAACACCGATTTCCGTGATTATACCCCCGAAGTTGCCCCCTCATTTATTATCACTAATCCTCCCCACGGACTTCGTCTTGATGATGAGGAACATTTGGGACCATTGTATCAGGCTATTGGGGATTGGATGAAGCAGCGTGCAGGAAAACCTGCTAGAGGTTTCGTTTTCACAAGTAGCCCGGAGTTGTGTAAGAAAGTAGGGCTTGCCACAACGCGACGTCATGTCGTCATGAACGGTAGCATAGAGTCCCGTCTCTTAGAATTCGATCTGTATTAAAA
>JBAWZJ010000333.1:0-2317 GCA_037143085.1 Parachlamydiaceae bacterium
GTGTAAGGGAGAAGGATGAAAGTTGTTGGATGGCTTATACCAAACAACGTTTGGTTTATCTTCTTTTTAGCTCTTTCATCCATTGCAGTGGCCGACGATCAAGAGAACTTGCTTAGAGATCTGGAGATCGTCAACTACTGGAATCAGAAAATCAACGATCGCCTGCCGGTGACCTATAATCACCTTCTTCAAGGGGGATATTTTGCTATGCCCTCAGCGCGGATGGCGCCTGATGGAGAAATTGGTGTAGGACTATCTTATGTTTCTCCATATCACAACTACAACCTCCGCTGTCAGATACTTGATCGATTGGAAATCACCGGTAACTACCGAGTTTTTTGTGGAGTGAAGGACCCTGTTTTGTCTCCTCTCGGTTTTGGAGACTTTTCAGATAAAGGGGCCAATTTTAAGTTTGCATTATTTCATCCTGAAGATAGTGACTACCAGCTCCCGGGTATTGCTTTTGGGATGGAAGATTTTACCGGAACTCGGGCTTTCAATGCCAAGTATGTTGTTTTTACTCAGGTTTTTCTTAAGCAAAATTTAGAAGTCTCCTTGGGATATGGCACTGAAAGGATTAAGGGCTTTTTTGGAGGGTTTAACCTAATGCCCTTTCGGAAAACGAAGTGGAAATATCTGGAACAGCTTACTCTGACAGCAGAATACGATGCTACAGCATACCGCAGGGCGTCAAGAGAGCCGCATCCCAAAGGAAGGGTAAAAAAATCACCGATCAACTATGGAATGAAATATCGCTTGTGGGATTGCCTTGACTGCTCAGTCAGCTATGTTCGCGGTGATGCTTTAGCTTTTGCCGCTTCGACCTATTATAATTTTGGTTATACGAAAGGATTCTTGCCAAAGATTGACAATGCCCTGCCCTATATCTCTCCTGTGAATACAGAACCTCTGGGGGATCGACGCCCGGAAGATGCCCTTGTTGCCGACCTTGTCTTTGCGTTTGATCAACAAGGATTTGATATATGGGATATCTGGCTTTCATACAATCCGTGTAATGAGAAAGTGTTGCGCATTACCACCTTGAATGATACTTATCGTTTGGAGTCGGAGGTTCGTTGCCATCTCAACCATCTGTTGGCAGCCTTGATCCCATCAGATATAGCAGAAGTTATCGTTGTGATTGACTCCGAGGGATTTCCCATCCAAGAGTATCATTATCGGATGGACTACGTCCGTCTTTTTGCAGACAAACAGATGGGAGCGCATGAGCTTGGTATTTTAACTCCAATGCAAGAAGTGACTTGCCCTGACCAGTATAGCGGCTGTCTCTTATTTGGATGTAAGAGGGAATGTATCAATTTCGAGTTAAGTCCTAGAACACACACATTATTTGGCAGTTCTAGTGGTAAGTTTAAGTATGCTTTGGGAGTCAATGCCGCTTTCAACGGATATTTATGGGATGAAGTGTATTACAGCGTATTGGTCGGATTCACTTTTATAACAAATCTTACTGACGCACAAGATTTCGACCGATTGAATCCATCACAACTCATTAACGTACGATCAGATATTGTTCGTTATTACGCCCAGAGAGGTTTAACTCTCGATGAAGCATATTTGCAGAAGAACTGGAATATAGGGAAAGGGTTGTATGCTCGCCTTGCCGCAGGATATTTTGAAGAGGAATATGGAGGCGGAGCTGCAGAGGTGTTGTACTATCCGCTCGATTCTTCCTTTGCAGTAGGTATTGAAGGGGCTGTATTGAAGAAACGGACTCTTGGAGGTGTTGGGTTTACAAATAAGATCCGAAAGCTCGATGGATTCACCCCTATGTACAAACATTTCTTGGGGTCGCAATATTTTTTAAATCTATATTACGATTTGGCCTGTGCTAATCTTGACTTTAAAGTTTCAGCAGGGAAATTTCTTGCAAATGACTGGGGTGTGAGAAATGAGATTTCCCGTTATTTCCCAAGCGGTTTGCGGATTACCCTTTGGTATACGTTGACAAATGGGAACGATAGGATCAATGGTAAGCGCTATTATGATAAGGGTGTTTCTTTCTCGATGCCGTTCGATATCTTTTATACATGTAGTGAGAGAACCTACTGGAACTATGGAATGTCGGCATGGCTGCGAGATGTTGGGGTTCAAGCCGAAACAGGTAGACATCTATATCGTCTAATTAATGATCAACGTCAATAAGAGATCTAGTACGTTGTTTCACTTAAATTGTCTGAATCAGACAATTTAAGTGAAACAGTGTACTAGGTACACTCCCTAATACCTTTCATATCACTCTCTTGCGTAAAAATGATAATTTCTCATTATACAGGTCAGTGTTAGATTGGTAACT
>JBAWZJ010000334.1:0-2305 GCA_037143085.1 Parachlamydiaceae bacterium
ATCGCGGGAGCTTTCAAGCTAGCCAAAATTTCTCATTTTGAGCTATGAGCAGTATTGAGTAGCGTTCGGTATATCACAATTAGAAATATTATTATCTATTTTTCGATAAAAATTCACCTGCCGTTTTTAGGATAATAGACCTCTCAATATTTTTAGATGATTGATGACTGACGTTCGCTTCTTTAGCAAATTCATTCCATCTTGAGATGGCGTCTTTCACCTGGTTAATAATAAGCGAGGCTTTTTGTTTATTGATACCTATCATCGCGGCGAGCTTCAATAGGTCTGTCGTGCCTGGATTCCTCCCATTGCCCATGATCATTGTACAATGTTCTCCACCGGGTCCAGTAGAAAATGTGAGATCGTAAGCGGGAGAAACTGTCCACGTCCCATTTTCATCCATAAGAAAGGAAAAATTTTTGGCGTGATCATCTCTGTTATGTGAAAAGACATTGAACGCAACATTTCGAGATTGTTTTTCGCACTCTTAGATGTTTTTTGTCAGTATCCCCGTTGCTTTCATCACCGTTTCGTAGTCGATGCTTGGGATCCGATGGTCTGCATGTAAAAGGCCGCTTAGTGTATGCGTGTGTATAAACCTATGTTCCGTTCTATCCCACGGGTTCCTACAAATCTCAAACGGTCGATGGGTGTTAGGGTGCTAGGATTGATTCCCATATTCATTAACTTTCTATCCAAAAGGAGTCTTCCCCAGCCGTCGGGTAAGCTGTCATTAAAAACTCCGAAGAGCCCCTCAAATACCCTATCTTCGCAGGCGATCACTCCAGCTCTAAGAGGAAGTTTAAAAGGTGACAGTTCCAAACCCAATTCAAGGAAATTAGAAGAATATTCGAAAAAGAAACTCCGGTTGACTAGTGCCAAACGTCCAACAGAGATTGCCTGTTTGCCTTTCCAATATTTTATATTCAACGTGTTGATGTATTCCAAAGTCACTCTTATTTTCTCCCTCGTTTTCGTTTTTTCTGTTTTAGCAACTGGTCAAGTGTCGAATAAGATTCTAAGGGCTTGGCGGTGAATAAAGCAGAGAATTCGGCAAGAGAATCTAAAACAAGGGCTATTTTTAAAAGAGACTCAAGAGATATTTTTCCTGTTCTTTCGAATTTTTTGATCACCCCGAAGCTCACTCCGGAACGTTCGGACAGGGTCTGTTGTGTGAAATTGAAGAACAGTCTTTTCTCTTTTGCTTTTGCTGCAATGAGAAGAGTAAGATCGTTTGGTGTTGAGAGGTTAAAGTTCATATACATGTCCGTTATTTTGTATAATCTATTACAACAGACTATATGGTATCCGTTATATTTTATAAAGAAGTGACGGATTGAATGTATGGATTGAAAGAATAGGAAAGACAATGAAGGTAGTTCTGGGGTGTAACAAACTTAATAAAAACCAACCACATTCATCAATGAAATTCCAGTTGATTCATGTATAATTTCAGATCTCCCGACCTCGTAGGAGTACGGACAATGGCGTCAACTTAAGGGGTTCCATTGAAGAAATCTGAGGTGATTTCATGCCATGATCATCATGACTCATTGTTGAGTCAGGATTAAATTATCCCTTATTTTTGAACACTGCTTGGTTGTCTTTTAATGCGAGTTTTGGATAAGCAATAGACTCATTTGAGGATCTTTTCCTTCACCTTTGAATGTTTTGTTCTCGTCGATAGCGCTTTGCTATGGACAATGGCAGAAGTCAGAAATTGTCTAGAACATAGCTTAGAAGCGCCTTCTCAAAAAGAGGTACATGCAGTCATAAATAGGTTCTTTAACTTGGATCTTTATAAACTTCATGTTAAAAAGCCTATAAACTAACCTACGACACTGAACAGGCTGGATGATCTGCTCTAAACCTATTTTTGGCTGCTTCGGTGATTTGGCGGCAACCCCTTAAATCTAAATGTTGAAGCTCCTTCAAATCTTTTAGATTCTCTAACCCTGGATCAGTGATTTGGCTACTGGATAAATTCAAATAGTGAAGTTCCTTCAAATCTTTTAGATGAACTAACCCTGTATCAGTAATTTGGCTATGGGATAAATCCAAATGGTGAAGTTCCTTCAAATCTTTGAGATTCTCTAACCCTGCATCAGTGATTTGGCGGCAAAACGTTAAATTCAAATGTTGAAGCTTCTTTAAATCTTTTAGCTGAACTAACCCTGCACCAGTGATTTGGCTATGGGATAAATCCAAATGGTGAAGTTCCTTCAAATCTTTTAGATTCTCTAACCCTGTATCAGTGATTTGGTCGCAGCCCATTAAATCTAAATGGTGAAGTTCCTTCAAATCT
>JBAWZJ010000335.1:0-2305 GCA_037143085.1 Parachlamydiaceae bacterium
CCAGAGCTTTTCTCTGTAGCCCAAGCCCACATATGGAAAAGTAAATGCGTAGACCAGACTGGACTCATTTGGCTAGGTGCTCGTTACTACAATCCGAATGGGGGCCGATTCCTCAGCCCCGATCCTGTCAGCCATCCCGTCTGTTTAGACCTCTACGCCTATGCCAACGGTGATCCGATCAACAATTTCGACTTAAATGGTCTTTTCTCTTCTCCTGTATATGGTACGGTGCCTGCTACCAATATTAATAGTAGTTCATCACTTCCTACAGTTACTTTCAATGAGGCTTTTGAAGAAACATATGCACCAAATAATCGTTCTCGAAGATATGACCTTGGCAGACCTGAATTACCAAATGGTTTGCGTATAAGCTATCATAATGGCATTGGTAATGAATTCGAAGATTCGAGAAAATCTGCGATACATATTTCAGATTTAGCAGGAGGGCATAATGTTCATGTGATATATGGAGCAACAATGGGTTTTATAAGAGATGTGGATTCATATAATAGAGCTAGAAATCATGAAGATACAGGACGTGTACGACTTTTACATGAAGATTGGAATGAGCATTTGGATAAATACCCTGACGGCTATATTTTGCAATATTCCCATAGTCGAGGATCAATGGATGTATGTAATGCATTATTGTGTTATCCTGAACATAGAAGACAAAGAATTTTTAATGCGGCCATTGCGCCTGGAGGATACATCTACAGTGAGACCTGTGCTAAGGTTACACATTATCGAGTTCCACGTTTAAGAGATTTTATTCCTTATAAGGATTCAGAGGGAGCAAAAAGAGAAAAAAACACAATTGTAAAGTTAGAATCTCATGAAGATGCCCCTTGGCATGATCATACGATTATGAGTCCTACGTACATTAATAGCATTAAGAATGAATACGAAATTTTTATTCAAACTAAAGGAAATATAAAATGATTAAATTTGTTTTTGGATTGTTTTTTAATTTATTTTTATTTCAGGCAAATTGTAATGGAGTTGATAACGTGAAAAATCAAAAAGTGTCTGCTGATTTTGCTGAAGTGATTAATCAATTTTCCACTCAAGTACAAGAAACATTTGCTAAACGTTACAACGCCGAAGTCTTAGCCGGTGATTTTGGGATGCTTACTTGGGCAACTAAACCAACATTAGAATTTGAAATTGTAGGTCCTTTTACAAAAAAAGAGCTTCGTGTCATATTAATAGAGAGTATAGAGCAATTGCTTGTCTTAATTAACTCTAATGAAAAATTGCGTCCTTTCCTAAAAAAATATCCATATTCACCTAATGAAATTACTATCGGAATTTCTATAGTGGATAAAAATAAAAATACAATCTATTATCCTGATATTTTTTCAGCTTCTTTTGATCGTGATAAATTGTATTTTCATACATTAGATAAAAAAAATGAATACGAATATAAAACAACAGAGATTGAGGAGTACCAAACAGCATTAAAAATAGTCAGAGACAATATAATTAATTAGAAGGTCGACATGCTCACAAGAAATGGCTGAGAACTAACAAGCAGCTATAGAGATCGTCAGAAAGTTAAGAATGATGAGTCTGTTCCCTTTCCTTAAACTACATCAAGTTACAGTAGCTGACTGCAGCCACTATAATGCGGAAAACCCCTTTTCGTCCATACCAATTTGAAGTGGTTTGACGTGACTTGCTGCCCTTATTTGGTCCACTAGTTGTCCACGGATTTTGCAGGATTGGTTAATGATAAAAACGCATAGAGAAGCTGAAAAATGCCGACATTTCTATCATCCTATACGATGAACTAAAGAATTCTGGATTTGGTGATGTGTTTGATCGTAAAAAAATACGTCACCAAATCATGAATTATTGATTTGGTGATTTATTCAAATCAAAAGATCGCTGTTAGGCGCACCAAGGCTGATTTCATTTTTAGATGCTTTATCCAAAAGACTAAGAATAGTTTTTTCAGCGACAGGTTTGTAATCCCAAACTTCAACACATAGATTGAGTTGATTGGATATGATCTTCCTAGGTCTTTTATCATGGACATGTCCATGCAATTGAAAATGAGTCGGGGCTTGCTCTGAGGGAATATGGATAAGTTCAACAAGATGACTGCCTATTTTTAAAAAGGCTGACTCCAAAACAACATTGAATCCGACTCTAGTCATCCAGCTTGCATTTCGATCGTGATTGCCACGAATACAAATTTTTTGACCATGGAGTTGTGAGCAAATAGAGTGAAGATGATCGACATCTCCCAGTCCGAAATCTCCAAGAAAGAAGACTTGATCTTCTTTACTCACCTTACGCA
>JBAWZJ010000336.1:0-2295 GCA_037143085.1 Parachlamydiaceae bacterium
TGCTCTTCCTCTCTGGGTTGTATCAAAAAAGAGGTGACGGCCTGCATCTTAAGTTGTGCTAAAGTAGGAGTTATCTCACTTGGCGTTGCAGCTATCGTTGCGGCTAAGCCTGTATTATTTATTGCGTCGCTGGTTGCAGATATTGCTGTACAGTCTCTCGAGATGATTAAGGCAGTGTATGCTAACGATGGATTCCAAATATTTGCAAACATTTCAGCTATCGTCATTGATACCTTGGCATTAAGCGCGCTTACAACCGGTTCGTGGCCGCTAATGGTTGTTGCTTCCTGCGTGAATGCAGGAGTCATGACAGTCTTTGCATTCAAGGCCATAGACAATGACAATGGTTTAGAATCGTTATGTTATTCCATTTTAGCAGCTGTGGGTTATGTCGGAGCCTTTTCTGCATTACAGATTTCAAAAACCAGATATACCGACTCACATTTTTCTATTGAAAACGAATCTAATGAGAAAGTTGTTTTTTATGATAAGCACGGTAAAATTATAGCGAGCGCCAATCCAAGAGAGGCAACTCAATTTGATATTCCATATAAGGACACTTTTCAATATCAGAAAACCGTCGTATACCCAGGAGTTAACAATAGCGGTCCGGTCATCGTACCAGTCCATTATGGATCTTACGTATTGGGTGCGGCTACGGATATGAAGAAGTACAACGCCTTCTCAATCGGAAAAGAAATAGCCATCATCAAGCATTCTCTCCCTGTAAACGAATTTCCTACACTTCCTGTCGGAGGAAATGTGATCGTTCATCCTGCCGACGACAAAAAATAACGAAACCCCTCAATAACCTCTTGTATGGTCCCAAAAGTCGACGATTCCTGGATTATGTAAGAGAAAAATCCCCGCTGTAGCAGCTTAGTTTTCGCTCGACTGTGAACATTTTTTGCCTTTCCGAGAAATTTATTTATACCGAACTTCATTCAAAAATTGGCATTTCTAACGCGCCAACTTTCAACAAGAAGCAGTATGTCTCTCTTGGAAGATAAATCAAAAAATATGCAAAGTCGAGTGATCAAGACTTATTGACAAGTTACAAAACAACCTTATGCAAGAAATTTATTGATTTATCTTCCCTTTCTCCTGGTAAAATGTTATAGCAGATACAAAATTTGGCATTGGAGGGGTATGACAAGCTTACAAGATAAAGCAAAAGAACAAGAGAACGCTTCCGCTTTAGCGGAGTCTGCTTCAGGAGGCAATGAGCAAAAACGACAGGCTCTAGAAGTGACAGAAAGTGCGCGTAAAGAGTACCAGCTACCATCCTTCGGTGCCGGTCTTTTTGAAGGTAATTTGGATTTCTCTCTTGTCTATCCCTACCCGCAACAAAGTGAAGAAGATAAGAAGATCGGCGATAGCGTGATCAATCCTTTTATCAAATTTCTTGAAGAAAACCTCGACCCTGAAGAGGTTGACCGTACGAGGGAAATTCCTAAAAAAGTCATAGACCACATGAAACAAACGGGAATTTTTGCCCTAAAAGTCCCGAAAGAGTATGGAGGTTTAGGTCTTTCCCAAACAAACTACTGTCGTCTTGTTATGAAAGTTGCTTCTTACTGCGGGGGGACCGCTGTCTTAATTTCCGCACACCAATCGATCGGTGTTCCTCAACCTTTAAAAATGTTTGGAACAGAAGCTCAGAAAAAGAAGTTTTTTCCTCGGTTTCGTGCAGGAGCCATTTCCGCGTTTGCCCTGACAGAACCCGATGTGGGATCAGATCCAGCCCAGATGTCATGTACGGCAACGCCAACAGAAGACGGCTCTCATTATATCATCAATGGGCAGGAGCTCTGGTGCACGAATGGTCCGATCGCAGATATCTTAATTGTCATGGTTAGAACCCCCTCAAAAATAGTCAAAGGGAAAGAACGAAAGCAAATTTCAGCCTTTATAGTCGAGACAACAACCCCTGGCATCGAGGTTGTTCACCGTTGTGAATTCATGGGGCTTGGGGGGATATATAACGGCTTGCTCTCATTTAAAAACGTGAAAATTCCTGCTGAAAATATGCTAGGCGATGAAGGGCGGGGATTGGCTTTAGCTTTGTCTACAATAAATGTTGGTCGTCTAACTCTTCCTGCTGCTTCTGCCGGTGCGGCGAAAGCTTGTTTATCAATAGCCCGTCGTTGGGGTACTTCCCGTGTCCAATGGGGAATGCCAGTCGGATTGCATGAAGCAAGCAGAGAAAAAATATCTTATATTGCAGCAACGACTTTTGCTATTGAAGCAATTACTTGGTTGTGCTGCGCTTGGGCAGACAAAGAAGAAGTGGAT
>JBAWZJ010000337.1:0-2277 GCA_037143085.1 Parachlamydiaceae bacterium
CAAATAATCTATCAAAGCTTCACTTGTCGTGTTCGGATTTTTTCTGAGAAGTTGACGGACTTTATCTGTTAACTCTCGCGCATATTCGGTTCCAAGATCAGCTTCATAAAGCAACTCTTCAAGCTTGTCCAAAACTTCTTCATCAATAGGCTTTTCGAAAAGAGTTCTAAGCTTATTACCAATAGCCGACCCAGTTTTGATTAAAGCTTTTTTAACTCTCTCGTATCCAGACTTTAATAATTTAAAAATCATATTTTTTTTGTACTATTATTCAGGTTTCTGATAAAATCTTTTTTATTTAACAACGAGGCTACATGTTTTCGGACGACCAAAGAGAATCTCATATCGAGAAAAACAATATTCTCATTGAGGAACTGTCGATCAAAATCGACGCTCTCGACAGAGATGTAGAAAATCTCCTTAATGAACTCGAAGTATCTCCGGAACAACTCACCACATTCCTCAATGATCAAAACAACTTTACTCCTAACAACTGGAGCGAGCTACTTAATCAACGAAAGACCCTAAACGAAAAACTACTCCGGTCTCTTGCTAACATCGCCAACCCCAAAAAAGCGAAAAAGTCCCATACCGACCGAAATATCCCGTCTCATTGGATCTTCGTTCGTTAAGACTAATACGACTTAGCAAAAATAGCGTCTATTGTCCCTTTACGTCCTGTCAGAACACATGTTCCTTCTGTTCCGCTCTGGTTCAAAGGGAGGCAACGGATCGATATCTTAAATTCATCTAAAAGTTTCTCTGATTCTGGATCACCACACCACTTAGCAAGAACAAATCCTCCATGAATTTCCGGTTTATCACTATTTTTCGGTGTGAAAAATCGTTTTAATTCTTCGAAAGTCGTGATATCTCTAACAATATTTGCATCGCGGTGGCGGCAAGCATCCTCGTAAAGTCCTTTCTGTATAGCCCCCAACAAAGCAATCACTTCATCACCGATCTGATCTACCCCCACGTTTGCTTTTTCTCTGTGCGGACGATCCCGGCGGCTTAGCATCATCGAATTGGATTCTAAGTCACGAGGTCCAACCTCAATGCGTAAAGGCACCCCTTTCTTAATCCATTCCCAGTTTTTCTCTCCACCTCTCTTGTCTCTCTTATCAATGAAGACAGATACAGGTTGTCCATGAAATTGACACAGACTTAACTTTGCCGCAATCATTTCGGCATAAGCTAATACTTGCTCTTCCAGTTCCGGTTTCGGAATCACCGGCAAAATGACAACTTGTTTCGGAGCCACCCTTGGAGGAAGGCGCAACCCATCGTCATCGCCATGACACATAATTATAGCTCCAATCATCCTCGTTGTTGTCCCCCAAGACGTTGTGTAGGCATACTGCATTTCACCATCTTTATTGCTAAAACGAATATTAGATCCCTTAGCAAAATTTTGTCCAAGATAGTGGGATGTCCCTAGCTGAAGGGCTTTTAAATCTTGCATCATCCCTTCAAGGGTATATGTACTGACAGCTCCTGGGAACCTTTCTCCTGGAGATTTTTCGCCTAAAATTACCGGAAGAGCTAAAACATCTTCCATGAATTCCCGATAAACCTCTAACATCTTCCGCGTCTCTTCAATAGCTTCCTGTTCCGTCGCATGAACAGTGTGTCCCTCTTGCCACAAAAACTCGGTTGTTCTTAAAAAAATACGAGGACGCATCTCCCACCTAACGACGTTTGCCCATTGATTAATCAAAAGAGGCAGATCTCGATACGATTCCACCCAGCGAGAAAATGATTCTCCGATGATCGTCTCAGATGTCGGACGAACGATGAGAGGCTCTTCTAGTTCACCCGTCGGGACTAATTTACCATTTCTCTCTTCTAAGCGATGGTGAGTAACAACAGCACACTCTTTTGCAAAGCCTTCGACGTGCTTAGCTTCTTTTTCAAGAAAACTCAAAGGAATAAAAAGAGGAAAATAAGCGTTCAGGTGACCTGTTCGTTTAATGCGGTCATCCAACTGCCGTTGCATATGCTCCCATATACCATAACCCCACGGTTTAATTACCATGCAACCGCGGACCGGAGAACTTTCTGCCATGTCAGCATGTTTAACAACTTGCTGAAACCATTCAGGATAATCTTGAACACGTGTTGGCGTGATTGCCGTTTGCTCTGTTTCCTTTGCCATCTTGCACTGCCATCCTTAAGATTAGGGGTCGTTGAAAAGAGGAGATTATATCGCTTCAATGACGCTTTACACAAGAAAAATCGGTGTTTTTTACTTTGACTATTTAGTTATACCGAACG
>JBAWZJ010000338.1:0-2272 GCA_037143085.1 Parachlamydiaceae bacterium
ATCACCTCATGCACTAAGAGGTTACTAAGTTTTAGGCAGGGGTCTGAACGGTTACACAATAGCTTCAACTGTAGGCTGTCCAAAACCACTTTAATCTGTTCCCCATCTTTTGGACCTACGTTTTAACGCAATACAGGTGGAATGATTCAGGTCAAAACTTCCATTCTTTGGAAGTTTTTAATCAGTTGAACGTGTTTATGCTCCTTGATTTTAGCCAGCGTTTCTAATGTTCCGGGATTCGGTAACACATCGCGTCGTTGTTTGATTAATGAATCACGATTTCCAATTATGGATTTTTGTTGCGCCACAGTTACCTGTAACACTTGTTGTGCATCGTCTTGGCTAAATGTGCCACAAAACACAGGCAAACGTAATGCGATCCGATCTGCATCTTTCACTTGTCCTGTGCCAAACCTCTTTCCAACGCCAAATAAGGACTCAATGGCATCCGTGCTGATGGGCAAGCCAGTTGAACCCAATTCCAGCTTGCTGGTCATGGCTAAATGTTCTTTTGCCCAATTATTGAACCCGTTTCGGATGGATGAGGATGCTGGAAGGATGGATATTAAGTTTTCACATTCTTGGTATGTTTCTACATTGAGACCTTTACCTTTGAGAATTTTTTGACATTCTAATAGGGGTAATGCATCACGGAGAAATTGCTCGATAAACGATTTACAGGCAGGTAGCTGATCTAGGCTAGCACGCAATTTTTCAAGCATTGAACCTTCTGGCGCAAGGCCACGCGGGGAATGATTCAATAATTGATCGGCCCATGACACCAAATGATGCAAGTTCATAAATCGAGCGCTGGTTGATATTTTTGGTGGGGCCAAACAAGCCAAGAGGGTTTGTTTTAGTTTTTTTGAAGCACTGCCGCAGGCCGAAATAAACGTGTCAAATAAAGGATGGTTGCCATATTCATGCTTAAACAAGTTGGCGATGCTATGCGATATGTCGGCAATACTTAAACACGGGGTTCCTTGCTCATTTAAAATTCTGACCGCTTTTCCAAGATCCGTGCCTCCATCCTTCAGAAAAGCGCTAGGTGATCCTCCCAGGTTGACCATTACTTTTTTTAAAAAATCAGCGATTGCCTCACCTGTCCATGATTCCGCGACAGAAACAGCAACACATTCGACATCTTGTAGTCTAGGTGCATGATCAAGTTGTTGGTGATGCTTGAGATTTAAGGCTAATACGCTAAGAATCTTGCCTGATCCCAACCCAATACTGAGATCAATCAACCATACATATCCTTTGGTAAAATATCCAAACAGTGGATTATGAGGCTCAGATGGAATGGTTTGAGTTTTAACAATAGATAGGCGCGTAACCCAGTTGATCACTGTTTGTGCGCAGGGTGCTTTAGCTAAGCCAAGCAAAGGACTGAGCACTTTTAATACCCTAGAGATGGCTCGAAATCCAATTCTAGCCACCAGAAATAACAACAACGTAAAATAGACAAGTTCCTTTTTTGAAGGCCCGCGATGCGGCATCTGGTGGCTCTGTTGCTCTAATTCAATCATCGTCATTTCAGCTTTTTGTTTAAATTGATCGCGTTCGGATTTAATTCGAACAATCTCTTTGCGGTGAGCACGTGCTTGATTGCCACGCTCGATTGCTTTTTGTTTCCAATTATCTCGGCTTTGTTTCAACTTCCATTTTTCACTCATAACTATCCATGCTAATCTAGACGAAAAACGGGTATAGTATCGTTACTGTCGAATTTAACCAATTGAAATGATAGGGTATTTTATATATATATGACTCACGATAGAATGCAAGCCAAACCCATCCATGGGGAGCATTGTCACTTTTGCGGCGACTCAGACGCCCCATTGGTTAAAACCCTTTGTTGCGATCACTGGATTTGTTGTGATACGTCTTATTTATCGGTTCATGGAGGAGATGGATGCCAATATGGGCACGAGCGGTTTAGCTTATGTTATTCACATTACAGCGATGGTCATGAAGGGGCTTGGAAGACATGCCAGGTCTGTAAAGATTATTGGAGTGCGAGTGAATACAACGAGTACGTCTGGAACTCTATTCCCAGATTTGAGGATAAATAACAGAAAAGTGGGGTGAAGTCTCACCTAAACCGCGGGTCCATTTCATGGGGAATGAAATCATCCGTTTTTGAGGGTTTTTGGACAGCCTATTGTACGTCCATTTGAGCATTATGTTTTTGTGCGTCCTACAAGTTTTAGACCCAATAAACAAATGAATGAGAACTTACGTATTCAATTTCAAGATCTCTATGGTGAGA
>JBAWZJ010000339.1:0-2272 GCA_037143085.1 Parachlamydiaceae bacterium
CGGACAGCCCGTCGGAGAACCTTTCGCAGAACATATCCTCGATCGACATTGCTTGGCTGGGCTCCATCGGCGATTGCAAAAGCGAGACACCGCATGTGGTCGGCAATAACTCTAAAAGCCGCATTGCGCCCAATGTTGCTACCGTCGTAGAAAATGCCGGAAATTTGCTCTACTTGAGCGATCAAGGAACGTAGCACATCAGTTTCAAAGACACTGTCGACATCCATCCGTAGACTCATGATCCGTTCAAGTCCGGCACCAGTATCAATCGATGGTTTTGGCAGAGGTTTCATCACACCGTCCGCCTGCCGATTGTATTGCATGAAGACAAGATTCCAATACTCCAAGAACCTCTCGCCTGAAGGATCTTCTTTTGGACAAGTCGCATCCCCGTAAGCAGAGCCTCGGTCATAAAGCAATTCAGAGCAAGGACCGCAAGGGCCTGTGTCACCCATCGCCCAAAAATTATCTTTTTCATCAAAGCGAGTGATCCGGTTTGCCGGGACATATTGTTTCCACAGTTCAAAAGCTTCATCATCTTCGCGGAAGACAGTCGGCCAAATTTTATCTGGAGCAAAACCGAATACCTGAGTCGACACCTCCCAAGAGAAGCGGATGGCATCAGCTTTGAAGTAGTCACCAAAGGAGAAATTGCCGATCATCTCAAAGAACGTCAAGTGACGGCGTGTGTGCCCGACATTGTCGAGGTCATTGTGTTTACCGCCAACACGTATACATTTTTGACTTGTTGTCGCCCTTTTATAGTCACGCTGACTTTTTCCTAAAAAAACATCTTTGAATTGATTCATTCCTGCATTTGTGAATAAGAGCGTTGGGTCATCATGGGGAACTACGGGAGAAGAAGGGATGACTGCATGGAGATGTTCTTTGAAATAATTAAGAAAACGTCGACGGATCTCTTGTGTTGACATATGAAAATACCCTTGCCTCAAATTTATATATTATACCGAACAACTATACCGGTTGTAATCTCAAAAAGACAAGGGAAATCAAGCTTTGAACCATTCCCACTGTGCTTTTCCAAGGATCTTCCGATCATCTCCCCCCCCTCAATGTTTTCGAGAAGGGGGAAATTGGGCTTACATGCTTACCTTACGGAAAGAGAACTGCATTTCAGCTGAACCAAAGCCCCAGGATCGATCTCGCGTGAGTGACCTCTATTTCCTAATGTTAGGCGGCTTACGCGAGTTCGACCGCTGGAGCATCCGCTTCAGCCCAAATACCACTCCGCTTGCTTAAGCTTAGTTACATGTGAGATGACTCTGACTCGGTATACGCAAGTACACGATCAACTGCTATGGATAAGTTCGAAAAAACAGATCCAATCCCTACTAAGGAGTGTTTCACACAGGAAAGAAAATTTAGCTCTCTACCATATGCTCTATCCTCCCGTAAATTACGTTCGACCACTTTCTTCCATATAGCGACGAATTCTTTTATATTCTCTTTATCAACGTCTGGGATATGTTTAGAGTCTCCCCTTTTTAGAAAATAACCTACTTTTATTAAAACGTTACGAAATTTCATTCTAATCGTCCGTTGAGCAGGATCACACTCAGAAAGATCTTTAGCAAAATCAATTTCTCCAACAAGAGAGAAAAGCTCTTGCATATTTCCTTCAAGCACAGAAGGAAACGCTGCTCGAACCAGGCGCGGCTGTTCGATTATTCCTAATCTTGAATCCATCAAAGACTGCTCTTCATCTTGTGTTCGTTTGGAACTGAAATAGTCATCTGCAGGCGATGACCTTGTCTCTTCGTCTTGAATAGGACGAAAACTCATAAAGGCTCGTCGAAAAACGACTCCAGGATAAACCTGTGGCAAGTTTTTTCCGTCAACCATCGCACAGACGTTCGTTGGACTCGGAGAGTCATTGATTGGAGCCGAAGTTAGGTTTTCGAATCTCTTTCGTTTTTGTTGATTAGATCCCACCCCATCATGGATTTGTTTTGCAATATCTGCCAAAGGAGTTTGCAGTTCCGATACGCCAATAGGATCCATTTGGGGATAAAACGAAGGCACAGCTGGCACAGCTTGCTTATAACAAGCATCTCCTAGTAAAAAGCTCACAACACACCATCCTTATATTATGAGGGCGGTAAAAAGCACCGCCCTAAATTTTCAAAATATTATTTTAAAATAACAACCATAAAACTCTCCAACTAAATTTTAGCTGGATAAACACTTGATTATACTAAGCACGATTCAAAAATTAAAAAACAAAATTAAATAAATAATAAAAACAAAAACA
>JBAWZJ010000340.1:0-2259 GCA_037143085.1 Parachlamydiaceae bacterium
ACCTAAATTATGTGACAACCGGATACGCAGGGATTATTTTATAATAAAGCATCTTTTAAAAACAAGGAATCTATACCGAACGTAATTCAAAATTTGGTATACCGAACGTCACTCTAAAGTTGGGATTTCTAGCTGCGCGAAAATCCCCGCAGATCGAACATCGTAAATTGGTCGGTACAGAGATGCAAGCTTTCGCGCCAGCTAGAACCTACAATTTAAGTGAAATAGCACTAGATTTGAGCAAAAGAAATGATCTGCTCAGTGTTAAGTAATATAAAATAAAGATTTCCTGCGTGAGAAATGCATAATTTATGATTATTAGGTGTTAAATTCACTATCTTCGTTTAGGCGTTGTTTCCTCCTTATTTTTTTAAGGATGCCGGAATTACTGTAATAACTACCTGTGGTCCAAATAAAGTCGTGGCTAGTTTAGAAACAGCCCCCTTCCAACAAGGATTAGAGATTTCGATACTTTGTACAGGTTTATACTCAGGAGATATTTGCTTAGCTTCTTGCGCAATTGTTGGGAAAATATTGTTTGCTACAACACTTCTAACTTTTGTAAGGATAAGAGGAGAACGCTGTTGTACGGCTTCTGTTACTTTCTTGATTAACCCTCCAAGTTTTCCTGGATTCTGTGTGTCGCAGTTGCATTCTACTTCAGTGGGAGGTGAATCTACAACTGGAGCCGCTGCTTGAGAGGGTTGTACGGGTAAAATTATAGATACTGTCGCAGAAGGAGCTGAAGCCTGCACTGCACTCGGCGCTCCACTGTGAGGCCTTAAAAAGTTTTCTCCAGTTAGTCTTGTTAGCGATATAGACCCATTTGTAGACTCTTCGTCCGTAGGTTCTTGTTTAAGTGGAAGCAGATCCAACCTAGAACAAACTTTCATCACACGGTCAGCGATTTTCTTCAATTGATCTATATAAGGCGTCAGATCTCTGTCAAGGTCTTTAAAAGAATCCAATAACCAAACCGAAAATGGAGGGCGAGAAGAACGATAAACAGAATCAACATTCAAAGCAGTCTCTGCTGCGCGTGTTAGCCAAAACTTCATAGTCTTCAAAGGAGCATTGTGATATTTCCCATAGACCGCATACCCCAATTTTAATTCGGCACTTTCATACTCCATCTCTGCATCTCGCGCAAGGTGGTAGGCTTCCTTCTCATCTAATTGTTCTAGATTTATTGGAGGCAAAGCCCTTCTATCTCTTTCGATGATAGGTTGTTTCTTATTAAAGACTAGCGCAGGAAAACGATCTTCTTGCTCAAGTTTTTTAAGCGACTTGATTGCAAAGTTTTTTTCTCCTTTTTGGCTGGACCAACCGTGGCATTCGTGCTCTTTTGGCACATAATAGCGATTAGTCGATTCTCCTGGATAATTAAACAGTTCTAGGAAAATCGCTTCTGGTATTGGTTTTCCACTGTTTGTTTTTGTAGGAAGAAAACCATAAAGCATTAGTTCTCCATAGGCGCCATCGACGTCCCGCGCGGATGCAATAGCTTTTGTGCGTAGAGTTCTGGCCCAACATACTTGAGGTTCTGGTTTGTAGTTTAGAGCAAAGAGCGTAGAAATGGTTTCTCTTTCATCTGGAGTTCCTAATGTATCGTCATAGTCGAGGATATGCCCTCTCCAATACGTTGTGTCACCATGTTTAAAAGATTCTGAAGTTACAGGATATTCATCCCTTAAAGCCTTTGGAAATCCCTCTTTTCGCGCTATTGCAAATCCATGAGTAGCAACCTTTTTTCCAGCTACATCTTGTTCTACAAGATATTGAATACGCCGTTTATCGGGGCCAAAAATATAAATCTTGAAATCTGATACAGGAGCATCTTTGTGTCTAAGGATCGCTAGATCTTTTTTGTCTTGAAACCAGATATGTCCCTCTGGTAAATGAGGCTTTTGCGCATCGGGAAGCAATTGAATAATACTGATAGAACTTTCGACGTCTCCCGATGGCTGCCACCTTCGGCATAGATGATCTCGCGGGTCCACGGGTTTATAGCTACCTTCCCAAAAAGTAGCCATCGGATTTTCAACCCCCATACTAGAACCAGAGTGCATTGTTGAGATCATGTTAGCCACTGTTTTCTCCTATAAGTTTATTTTTTTGTCGACCAAAAACTGGGATTAGGCTGAAAATAGAATGGGTGTATCAGCAAGTCGACAGTCAGCGGTCAGTACTGTGGTATTCATCGAAAGACTCGTTTTAGCAAATTACAAATGCCAACTTTCAACAGGAACCAGTATATAC
>JBAWZJ010000341.1:0-2250 GCA_037143085.1 Parachlamydiaceae bacterium
TGCTGCGATGCAACGAATTCTAAATGTTGCAAACAAGCTGACGGCTTGGTTTCCTGGGAATATCTCAAAAACAGATTGAAAGAACTTAAACTGAGCGAGTCGGGCGGAATCTACCGTTCCAAAGCAAACTGTCTAAGAGTCTGCACTCAAGGTCCTATTGCAGTTGTTTACCCGGAAGGAATCTGGTACCACTCCTGCACACCAGCTATTCTTGAACGCATTATTCAGGAACATCTGATCGGCGGTCAGCCGGTTAAAGAATATGTTTTTGCTAGCCCAAGTTTTGACAATGATCGATGAGAGATAACCTAGTAAATCATCTATTTTTTGTTCATTTATGATCGTTATGTGACACTTTTCTTATGTCTTTTAAAAGGAGTCTATGTTGTTGGAGAAAATTGTTTCCTAATGCTTTACAACGCTGCAAATGCATATAGTCCTGATTTAAAGTTTGCTCTTCATACCTTTCCCTTTCCTTATCATAAACAAAGGTTGGATAATCTAATAACTGCTGGGGAATCGCTATTTCTGACTGAGCTTTTTCCTGTTCTTTATACCATAACACGATAATGGAACCTGGAATTTTTTCCGCTTTTTCCTGCGCTAATTCTAGGTCATAAGTAATATTATGCACTAACCCATCGTTCATAATTTCCTTATATCGAGACGTCACAACAACAATGACTTTATCACACCGATCGATAACGTCTTCAATAGGCTCATCAATATTCTCTTCTGTTATCCTTCTTGATTTACTTGAGGGAAGAGCCTTCATGTGAGTAAGAGCGTAGATATCGTTAACACCGCCCCTTGTCAACAAATCTATGCTTAACCGCTTTAAAAATGATTCCAATATTTCTGTTTCATTTCGAGTTTTTTCTAAAGCATAAGAAATATAAACTCCTGATGGTATTGATTGATTTTTCCACTGAAATAACTCGGCTATCGGCGAAATATTGGGATTACTGATCTCTGAACCTTGCGTTTTAGCTAGAAGCGAGATGGGGCGAACCACTCTAGAGGTGATAGATGGGGAGCTGCTACCAATCGGCCTCTTCGGTGAAATTAAATCAATAGCCTGTCCAATCTTGTTTACTATTAAAATGTTTCCATCTGCTGCTTGTTTAACTGACGAACTACCCTCTATCGGTGACTGACTTCTACTGGAAGGCGCTACCATTTTGCTTTCCTTTTCTCTCTGTTAAAAGTTCTGAATGTATCTCTCCATCCGTATTCAAGGAGTGCAATACCTCTGAACTCCCTTAGCTTCGCTAGTTACTATGTGTATAATATACTGCTTCTTGTTGAAAGTTGGACTTTTTAGCTGCTTCAAAGCCCCGGGATTCGACGATCGTAAAGCTAGCCAAAAAGTCCAACTTTCAGTTGGAAGGACTATATACCGAACGCCAACTTTTGAATGACGCTCGGTGTAACAGATTTAATGAAAGAATCGTTACAGAAAGTCGAATCATTGGGAATTGACCACATCAAACGCCATATTTCTATTTGCTGCGATGCAACAGATTTCAAATGTTGCCAACAAGCTGACTGTAGGCCTGCTTATTGATTTAAAATCTAATCATGATTCCAAAGACGGAATATTCCAACAACTAAGGACTTTATTGAGATCTAGATTTTCTGGTTTCCCTTCGATTTTATCAGCTAATGTGCAAAGGCCTGCGATAAATTGTTGTTGTGCTTGAGAAAGCGAATCAGGACTTCCGTTCCGTACCTTACTAACAATGTCTTCAAACAATCGATAATAATATAAAAAAAATCCAGGGTCATCATCGAATTGAAACTCGCCGCATTCACCTATTTCGCTAACTTTCTCAGGAGGTTTAAAAACATTGGCAAATTTCACCAGTCGATTAGAAGCATGTATATTCACATTCCCTTCTTCTGATGCAATTTCGCTAAGGCAAATGAGATTGATCGCTGAAACGACAATATTCGATTTACTTTTGAGCGGAGCTAAAAGAACAAGACTCCATTCTTCACAATACAATCGAATCGGTCCGATCGATTCCAAAGGGGAATGAACAATGGCAAAAACAGCGCCATTAATTTCCACTAATTGCAGTCTATGATCTTCACTGCTTTCGGGGAAAGTAATTAGCAATTTGGCACCAGGCTGCGCATTTTCACTTAAGCTTTCCATAACACACCAATTTAATCCATTTAGTAGGAGATTATTTCCTGCGTATCCGGTTGTCACATAATCCAACTTGAGCTAGATTAAATGCTTGG
>JBAWZJ010000342.1:0-2235 GCA_037143085.1 Parachlamydiaceae bacterium
AAGCGTTATCGTTTATGATATTTGGAGTATTGGATTAAAATTCGACTGAAAAAACAACACAATTTAATATCGCAAGTCGGTTTAAATAAACACTTTAAAAAGATATAATATGGTTAAAAAGTTTCGGTTTCTCTTGATTTTGACTTTGATGATTTCTGCTACAGCTCTGCAAGCGGATGGTTTGCTTGGAAATACCCAAGAGATGCGTATCACAGTCAACAACCGAATTCTTGCTAAAGCAAATGGTAAGGCTATTTCTGTTGTCGATATCATGAAAAAAATGGATATGCTGTTCTATCAACAATACCCTCAATTCTCTTCATCAATACAAGCTCGATACCAGTTTTATACGGCCAATTGGAAGCATGTGCTGGCAGAGATGATAGACAAAGAGTTGATTATAGCCGATGCAGAAGAGAGCAAACTTCAAGTGAGTCCTGGTGACGTAAGACAAGAAATGGAATCGTTGTTTGGTCCAAATATTATTGCAAATCTTGACAAAGCAGGGCTGACATTCGATGAAGCATATGCCATGGTTTTATCTGACATCACTCTCCGACGGATGATGTACTTTCGCGTTCAGATGAAAGCTATTAGTCAAGCAACGCCTCAAAAAATCCGTGAATATTACGATCAAATAGCTAAAACGAATATTCGTGATAATGAATGGGTCTATAATGTAATCACAATCCGCCATCGGGATTCCGTCAAGGCTGCAGCCATTGCAAATATGGTCCATGAGTCGCTTGTTAATGAGAAAGTTTCGTTAGCTAATCTTCCTGAAAAATTGAAGGAGAACGTTCTAACCTCAGGCAAATCCTCTTTTGTGACGATATCGGAAGAGTATCATACAAAAGAAAAAGAACTGTCGGACTCTTTCCGGAAAACATTAGATACCCTTTCTGCAGGATCGTATAGCTTTCCTATTTCTCAGAAAAGCCGAACAGATAATTCGACGGTTGTTCGTATATTTTTCTTAAAGGACATGGTTGCTGGCGGTCCGGTGCCTTTTAGCGAGTTGGAAAGTAAGATCAAGGGAAAACTTGTTGAAGATGCGATGGAAAAAGAATCTACAGCTTATATCACAAAATTGCGTGAACATTTTGATGTGCAAGACACTCAAATGAAAGAGTTACTTTCTTCCGACTTCCAACCTTTTGAAATCAAGTAACAATGCCGATTTACAAACCTAGTGAACTACACAAATTTTTAGAAGAACTCGGCGTTCACCCTAAGAAAAGGCTGTCTCAAAATTTTCTCATCGACGGCAATATTTTAAGAAAAATTGTCGCAACAGCAAAAGTGTCCCCGGGAGATCTCGTTGTTGAAATTGGGCCCGGTCCAGGATCATTGACTGAGGTTCTTTTAAGCAATGGGGCTCATGTTATTGCTGTGGAAAAAGATCCGATTTTTGCTCAAGCTTTACATAGGCTTGAAGGCGAAGGGCGTCAACTTGATGTTTTTTGCGATGATATTATGGACTTTCCTTTGGAGTCCGTGATTGCTTCCAAGCTTAAGGCTGGGCAGAAAGCTAAAGTAATAGCTAACCTCCCTTATCACTTGACAACGCCAATTATTACGAAATTGATTACAATGACGCATTGTTTTTCAACACTTGTTTTGATGGTGCAGGAAGAGGTTGCACGACGTTTTGTTGCATCTCCGGGAACAAGCGATTATAGCTCCATTTCTGTTTTTCTAAACTTTTACAGCTCTCCGGCATATGCATTTATGGTAGGCCGTCAGTGTTTTTATCCAAGTCCAAAAGTGGATTCTGCCATTGTGTCGCTCTCTTTAAAGCAACCTCCCCTTGTGGCGAATCAAGAGGCTTTTTTTACCATGACGCGGACAGCTTTTAAACACCGTAGAAAGATGTTAAGAGGTTCTTTACGCGATTTGTACGCACCGAATGCTGTCGAAGCAGCTCTAACATCAATGGGGAAAAATCCTCTATCTCGTCCCGAAGAACTTTCGTTGGATGATTTTCTTTGTTTATACCAAATGTTGTTCAAAACTTGACATTTCTAGCGCGCTAAAACCCCGGGGATCGAAGATCGTAAATTGGTTCGTATTGATAATACTGACCAATTTACGATGGTCGATCCGCGGAGATTTTCGCGCAGCTAGAAATGCCAATTTTTGAATAACGTTTGGTATATTCTCAATCCCTTGTAAAACTTAAATTTTCATAATTTTCAATATCAGGAGTATTTACCATCAGTGCTAAAGTAGAAC
>JBAWZJ010000343.1:0-2234 GCA_037143085.1 Parachlamydiaceae bacterium
GAATGAAATGCCTTTAAAGTGTGTGTCTGCACTATTATTTGTTTTTTCGGCTTGTGTTCTCCTCAGCGTTTTTGAAAGTTCCTATCCTGACCTTGCCCATAGCGTCAATAGTGCTATCTATCAAGGCGCTTGGGATAAACGAGTCCGGTACCACCTAGGGGGAGCCCCTGTTTTTTATATCTATAACGACATGCCTTATTACAATCTACGTTTTCTCCTGAACGCTTTGGGTGTTACTATCTTATTTTCAAGTTCCCTTGCTGCCTCATTGCTTTTTATGACAAAAATTAATGTTTTTGGCTGGATTGGCAGTTTTTTTGCCCTGCTTGCCCGGATGAAATGGCCTGAGTCTTTAAAGTTCTCGTTTCCGGAAAAAATCGATGAAGAGCCTGTATTTCCTCCTTCTCCTGCGCCCCAACCGGCTGTAGAGGAAAAAACTTCTGTAGAAAGTGATTTTTTGCGTTATGTCAAATTGCGCATCCCAAGTTTGCAAGGGGCTTCATCTTCACTGTCGACAGAAACGCAACAGCAACAAAATGAGATGTTGGCGATTCAACCAGAAATGAATCTCAAGTTACGTCCTTCGCTGTCGCGCAAGGAACAAACAGATGATGCTACAGAAAATCTTGCTTCCGAGCTTCCTGTGCCAAAGCCTAAACGGGCTGAAAAAGCTGAACTTCCTCCAGTAAAACCTAAAGAGGTGGAGAAGTCTGTTGCAGAGCCTCCGGCTAAACTGCGACGTGAGGCTGCACTTGCTGCTCAGAGGGTCCATAATGGCGATTTTTCCGGTTTTAAACTGCCGACAGCGAGTCTATTGACAAATGCAAAAAAACTGGATCACTCATCTTTGAAAAAAGATTTGCGCCGTAAGGCTGAGGTGCTCGAAGAAACTCTTCTTAGTTTCGGTATTGAAGCTAAAGTGGGGCAGATTAACTGTGGTCCGACGATCACTTCTTTTGAAGTTCATCCTGCCATCGGTGTGAAGGTTCAAAAAATCAAAGCGTTGGAAAATGATGTCGCTCTTAATATGGAGGCGAAGTCTATTCGCATTATCGCTCCTATCCCTGGAAAGGCTGCTGTAGGGATCGAGGTTCCTAATGCGCAGGCGGAAGAGGTCGGTTTTAAAGAGATGCTTTCAGCCTATCAGCAAGGGGATAGGAAGTTTCGTATTCCGATATTGCTTGGAAAAGCTGTCAATGGCGACTATGTGATGAGCGATTTGACGAAAATGCCTCATTGTATTATTGCGGGGGCTACAGGGTCGGGGAAATCTGTATGTATCAATACGATCGTTATGTCAATTGTGATGAACGCAAAACCCGATGAAATTAAATTGGTGATGGTAGATCCTAAAAAGGTGGAACTGACCTCTTACACACGTTTACCGCATATGCTTGCCCCAGTAATCACAGAGCCTCAGGGGGCCTGTGCTGCAATGAACTGGCTTGTCAAAGAGATGGAGAGACGGTATGAAATGCTTAAGCAGATCGGAGCTAGGAATATTGAGTCTTTTAATACCCGTACCGTCGATAAGGAGTTTGAAGCGTCCTTAGGTATCGAAATTCCGGAAAAACTTCCGTATATCGTGGGGATTATCGATGAGCTTGCCGATCTGATGATGGCTTCCAGCAGTGATATTGAAACGCCGATTGCGCGCATTGCTCAGATGGCTCGAGCTATAGGGATTCACTTGATTTTGGCGACTCAGAGGCCATCGCGAGAGGTGATTACCGGTCTTATTAAAGCAAACTTCCCGACAAGAATATCATTTAAGGTGTCAAGCAGAGTCAATAGTCAGATTATTTTGGACGACATCGGTGCGGAGTCTCTCCTTGGCAATGGCGACATGTTATTCCTCCCTCCGGGTGCTTCTCATCTTGTAAGGGCACAGGGTGCCTTCATTCGCGATGAAGACATTAATGCTGTCGTTAAAACGATTAACGATCAAGCTCCTCCAAACTATGTTATAGAATCATTTGATAGGATTAACCATCTGAGTCTTTCTGATAATGATTCACCGGAAGATGCCGGTGATGCCCTCTATTCCGAAGCTTTGGATGTTGTTTTGGGCACAGGGAATGCGTCGACGACGTTTTTACAACGGAAATTGAAGATTGGTTATGCCCGTGCTGCCAGTCTTATCGATATGTTAGAACAAAGAGGTATTGTCGGGCCCGCCGAAGGAAGCAAGCCTCGCAAGGTACTTGCTGCTAAGCAAGGGCAAGGGGCAAAAG
>JBAWZJ010000344.1:0-2213 GCA_037143085.1 Parachlamydiaceae bacterium
CTATCGAGCGCATAGCTAGCGATCCAGCAGACCTGAGAGGAGGAATCACTGACATCACGGCTGCTGCACTTGTCAGAGCGAGAAGTCCTTTTTGCACATGTGGTTTAAGATTATCAGTCTGATTCCAAAAAGAAGTCTGATAGTTAGAGAATGTTGAATTTACAGTCATGTTTATAACTTTCATTAAAAAAAACCTTAATTTAATTAAAACATATTGTAATTTAAACATAAATTAAAGTAACCAAAAAAAAACAATATAAATTCCAGTTGATTTTTACATATAAAAAATGTAAAATCCTCACTTCATAAATCTCTTTAGCGATATAAAAAATAAAATGTCTATTTTTATCAATATTCGAAGTGTTTTCTATCAAAACGAAACCGAAACTCTTTGCAAAGAACTTATCTCTGCAATCAATAACGACAACGGAAAATTGATTAGGGATCGTAATTTTAATGTCAACGCTCCCCTAGCATTTGAAGACGGGGACCTTCCCTTGATTTATGCGATGAAGCAGCGAAAATTGGAAGCTGTAAAGGCCCTTCTAGCAAAAGGAGCAGATCCCGCACTTCCAGACAAGAATGGATTAACAGCATCCGAATGCGCTCATCTCATTGGAGATGAACAGCTGTTTTTGCAAATTTTACAACACATCACACAAAAGAATATTGAATCTATAGACAACGCTTTTGCTTCGCCTGAAAAACGTCTAGAAATCCAACAAACAGTCGATGAACTTCGGGCCACTTATTCTACACGAAGTAAAGAGTATTCCAGTTTAGTCAATCAAGTGCTCAACGACGATGAAATGTCGTCCCCTGATGATAATCAATTGATCTTCCATCATGCTGTTTTCAGCGGCTCTACTGATTTATTAAAGGAATGCCTTGCACTCCCTAAATATAAGGGGTTGATCAATCAAGCCGATAATTTTGGTAGGACACCCCTTCACTATGCTGCAGCTCTCCAACGTTTCGATCTCATGCAAGTATTATGTTCTGCAAATGCAGATATTCAAGCTAAAGATCATCGGGGGTTGACTCCTGTTTTTTTCATAGCCGCCGGTGCTGATAAACACCACCCATTGACAGTGGACAATCTCAGCTCTCTCGTTTTTCTTGCGACAGTTGCAATGTGGGGAACAAATCTCTTTTTATTGAAGAACATCGATTGGGACATTATTCAAAAAATCAATATGGTTGGTGAATATGCCAAATCATTACAGTATTGGAACTCCTTCTCTACATGGTCTGGACTGCTTGCTTCTGCATCGCTTGACTTAGCAGTAATGTATGCCCTTCCTGATAACGTTCGTCTTACATACCAAGCGCTGAAAATTGCTGCCGTTGCTTTTTCAGCGTTGAATGGCGTATCTTCATGTTGGAAAAATCGATCACTAGGGGCGATTGCTGCGTTAAAAAAAGCAGTCGTTGTTGAATTACCTAAATTTGTTACTATCGGTCAATGGATTCATCGAGTTGGAGCCAGTTATTCGCTTTGGGATGAATCGCAGTCAGACCAAACGCTCGAGAAGTTAAGAAGGGTTCACAGAAGGTTAGATGCCGAAAAAGTTGATTTTGATGACACTCCGGTGCAATTCGGAGTAGAAGATGGATCGATTAATTTTGACGGTAAAATTGACGAGTCACTCCGTGAACGATTCACTACCGTTGCGATCGATTGCGTAGATCCAAGCAGTGAAAATTGCACTATTGAAAAAGAAAAACTTATTGGTAAGGTGTCTACTATTTTTGCCAATGAAGCACAATGTTTTGTTGGATCGCGTAGCTTTAAAACAGTACCGGAATGTCAGTCTAAACTTGCAGAAGCATTTACTGAGTGTATGATCGATCCGGAGTCCTTGCCCTGTGAACAAGGGGCAAAAAACTTCGTTGGGTGGACGAAACTAGTCGGTGAAAACTCTAGCAATACGAAGTATTGTGAAAATATCCTTGATGCCGGCGGTGAAGAACGACAGTCTAAAGAATGTTTGGATAATGTGGTCTCTTCTATCGCTACTTGTGCTTTCCATAAAGACGCTTGCAAGACGGCGACTGCAGACCTAAAAGCTTATATGGAAAGAAGTAAATACTTTGAAGCTACTTTCCCCTCCACAGAAATTCTTAGTAAAGATACACCCATAGAAAAAATCGACTATTACGAAAGTTGTTTTCTATCATTAAATACTCAAAGTTGTGTTAAAGCTGAAAAT
>JBAWZJ010000345.1:0-2203 GCA_037143085.1 Parachlamydiaceae bacterium
TCAAACACTCATTAACTCATACATTGAAGATATGGAAGAGATGAGCAATGAAACGCTCACTGACGAGAATATTCAAAAACAGGTTGCCTGGCAACAACTGTTTCTGTTGATGCGGAATTCGGCTGAAATTATTGGCGATGAGATACATGCAATCCTCGATATTTTAACTTCATATAATTTCTCCTTGGGCGATCCGAAGAACTTGCACAAAGATGAAATGGATGCTGTTGCGGATTTTGTGAGTGTCATCCTCTTGCATAAAACCATTGCGGGTAAGATCAACGCTCCATCTCTTAGACAGGATGGAGCAATCCCCTTAACTGAGGAATATTTTCATGAGAATATTGCCCCTGAGGTTATCAATACATTAATTCAACGAGGAATTACTAATGATTTAAGGTCGAGGGAGTTATTTGAAAGCCTTAATCCTCAGCAAATAGGAAGCATAAAAAAATATTTATCATCCGACTCCACACTCAATGAAAAAGAGATCGAAACATTAGGTTTTCCTAACATCGACTCCAAAATCATCGACCAGCTTGCGAATCAAAAGTTGAGTATGAATAGTCCAGAGGTGCTTAATCTTGTAAAATCACTTCTCCCAGGCGATCGTGAACGACTAGAGATGTTAATAAAAAGGAAGCATGATCGCCTTAGTTTCATTCGCGAATTAAAAGAGATTGCTTCTGAGTATCAACGATTAAATAAAAAAGTTAAGAATTTTCTCGCCGTCCAAAAAGAAAGTTTGCGTCTCATCTTCCCTATGACCGTTAGGGCTCAAATTGGAAAACATTATGTGTTAGACCGAGAAGGGACAAGTGCTATTCCGGCGGATAATGGAACGCCTCTTTGGGATTCACAATTTGGCAGCTCACTTGAAAGACTCTATTATACGACATTCGGCCTCTTCGAAAAAGGGGTTAATCAAGATATTGTTCGTTCAGATTTAAATCTATTTGTTGAAAGATTTCGGGAGTTGATCATTCAAAAAATTACAGATTTAGAAGCTGGAAATGATTTTGATTTGTCAAATGATCAATTGATGATTGAGTTTAAGGAGCGGTATGGTACGACTGTTCCTCTTAGAGAGAAAGGGTTTACAGAAAGTGATATTCAACTACTAACAAATTGGGTTAATGAGCATCCTGCGCGGCAGATACCATTCATTAGGAATTACATTTTTCCTGAATTAAAAATTTATCCAAGAGAAATTGAAACAACAACCCACATGTTTCCTTTGATTGCAAAGCCGAAAGTCGGTCTTAGGGGGTTGACAGGAACGTTGTTTAATAAGGATACTTTTCCGAAAATTTTTGGTAAGGTAGATCTTTCAGACACAATCCACAAAGTTGTCGATAGAATTAAAAGCTGTACTCAAGAGATGACAATCTCTGTATCGAGTGTGAATAAACCTGAACAAATTTTTGAAGAAATCTATGCTAAGTCGGCTCTAGGGCCCGGAAGTTTAATTGATACGACGGGATACATCAAAAAAGAAAATGGAGAGTCATACGCTCGTTTGATGTTAAAAGAAATCCACGAAAAAACGCCTGAAATTACGAGTGTCGTTTATTATGAAGGCGACAACCTGATGGCCATTACTTTAGGTCAAGAGTTCCCTCGTCCATATGATGGGCGTTTGCCTCGAAATTCTTTAGCTGCTTTGTGGGATATAGCTCATACAACAGGCTCAAATATCATTATCCACCCCACCGGCCATGCTTTTCTGCTTGTAGGGAAACATCTCCGTTTGTTTGAGTTGGCGCAAGCCTCTATGAGATTAAGGGGACTTGGAGCTGGACAACGCCTGGAAATCGTCGTTTCAGAAACTGATCGGTCGATCATCATAGACAAACTCTCCCAATATCTTGATCTTCAAATCAATAAAGAAGAGATGTTAACTGTGGATCAAGTGATTCAGTACGCTTTGATCAATGAAATTTCAGAAGAAACAGAGAATAATTGGCGAGCGATCAACATGCGGATGCAAGTTGTAGTCCTTGATGCTGTGATGAAATCTTTATGGGGTGGCGCCGTCCCTCCGGAACAATTGATGACAGTTTTCCAAAAGGTTAAGGAGCTATTTGTTAAAGATAAAGGCAGTGCCCCTTGGGAATTATATGGACAACTCATCGTAAAAACTGGAGTTGAAGAAGCAAAAGGAAATCTTTTAAAAACATGGAAAGCACACCCTGTTTTAGAG
>JBAWZJ010000346.1:0-2202 GCA_037143085.1 Parachlamydiaceae bacterium
CAGAAAGTTGGTGACGTTCTTGCAAGTCGTGTTCGATTGATTGTCGATTTGACTCCACTTGGGCGGCCTGGATGGTAATCTGGTTTCGATCTGTCTCGCTCTTTTTCAAGAGACGCTGTTTCTCATTAATCTTCGATTCCAAATGTTCCACAGCCTTTTTCCTTACAGCCTGCTGCTGCTCAAGTTCGTTGCATGCAGCAACGGCATTGGCTAGAGCCGACTCTGTCTCGGTTAAAAGGGAATCGACCTCTGATTTTTTCGTTTCGATTTGTTGTTTAAGGACACACCCCATCTCGATTTCCTGCTCAAGCCGCGCTATTTGCTTTCCGCTCTCTAGATCTTGAACTTCTAATACATGTAGCCCATGAGCATGTTTACGTTTATCATCTATCAGTGATTGTAGAATAGCCTCCTGCCCTCTTAAGTCATTGGCCTCTGCCTTAAAAGTACCATTGAGTGCTTCCAATTCTGCGAGATGCTGTTCCATCTCTTGTTTTGCCGTTGACGCTTCTTTTTTTGCCTTTGCATAATTTTGGGAGATAATGGCAATAGAATCTTTAAGCGCCTTCATTGCATTAGATACAGCTTCAAATTCGGATGACAACTGTTTCTCTTCTACTCTTACTTTTTCAAGGTCTCCTGCAGACCGTTGCATCGCAAAATTCAATTCAACTAGCTTGACTTCCGCTTGTCTAATGACCTTGTCCAACTCCGAACGGTCATTCATCATCTGCTGCCGCTTCTGTTGAATAGCCTTTTGGACTATCTCTAACTGTTGTTTTTCAAGTTCATTCTCTTTAACTTTCTTTTCTAATGTCTTGATTTCTGCTTCCCTCAAGAAAACATTGTTTTCTCCTTGAGAGGAATAGAAAACAACAGAGTGCCTATCGACGAGAATACCGTCGCCAATCCATACATCAACACCTGCGTGATCTTTAATGGCTTCCATTGGAGATACAGTTTTTTTCGCAATGTGTATCCCCTCTAAAAAGTGGCGGGACAGCACATTTTCTGCAGCATGAATTGCTTTAGCTGAACCTTTAGATTGTTTTATAGACTCAATACAGATTAAGGAGACATCCTTGATTTTATTTTTACTTGCATAATCGACAACAGATAAGAAATCTGATTCGGTCTCGACGACAAGAGTTTGTCCGTATGCTTTTAAAACAGCAGCCACTGCCGCTTCGGCTCCCTTTTCGGGTTGTATGTATTCATATAGCCCTTTGAGCTTACCAAAAAGTAAACTTCCAGCCTTTGCGGCTTCCTGAAGCAACTTTTTACTACCAGAGGAAAACCCTTCCATATCTTCCCTTAGTCGCTGGAGAGACTTCAAACGAGCTCTTGCCTCGCCGATTTCGTGGTGGAACTGGTCAATTGTTTCCTGGTTGCGATTGCTTTCAACTGCTATTTCCTGAAGACCATGTTCCATTCCGGCAAAAAACTCTTTTTTCTTTTCAAGGGATTGTATTGCCTCTTCGCTTGTTTTTTTCTTTTCTTCCACTAGATTGATCAACTCATGAGACATCTGAGATAAGACTTTTTTCCTTTCTTCGATCCTCACCTGCTTTTCTTGAGCATTTTCTAAGCGGACCGTCATCTGTTTAATTTGGCTCTCCGACTCATTTTCTGTTTGAACCAACTTAAAAAGACCGCTTTGACGGGATTGTTGTTGAGCGCGTAGTTGGGAAAGCTTTTCTTCGAGACTTTTAACTTTATCTCTTTGGGCAATGACAATCTGTTCCTGGCTTTGAAAACGCTTTTCTACTTCTTGGCTACCTCGTTGCAGATTTTTTCGCTCTTCAGCCCGCAACTTCCTTTTCTCAACGATTTCCTCGATTTCAGCCTGCCACTGCTTTTCCTTAGCATCGATTTCCTTAACTCTTTCCTGGTTATTTTGTCTCTCTTTTGTCTTTATTTCCTTGGTGCTACGGACAGAAAAGACATCTTCTCCACGCTTCCGTAACTCTTTTTCCATATTAGATAACAATTCTTTAGCATCGGCAAGCTGAGTTTGCAATCCTTCGATCTGCCCATTCGTCTCTGTTATCGTACCTTCTTGTCCTTGCAATTTGGCGTTAAGATCGTGAAGCCTATCTTGGAAACTTTGCCATTTAGCTACCATAAGCCCTTTTTCCAGCTTATCTAAAATGCGTTTATCATCCTTGTACCTGCGCGCTTTTTCAGCCTGCTCCTCTAAGA
>JBAWZJ010000347.1:0-2191 GCA_037143085.1 Parachlamydiaceae bacterium
TTGGTACGCATTGCATAATCGACTATGCTTTTTAAGGAAGCTTCCGTCCAGCGACTATCGACTTTCTCTCGATAATAAATTTATTTATTTTTTCGTAAAAGTTTTCTAAAGTAGTTGGTAATGGCTCTTTTTGTGTGACACCCGAAAGCATCCATATTGAGTCTTTCTGTTCTAAGTGGAAGTAAGCTACTCCTCTCTGACCTTTTATGGCAAAAGATACTTCTTTTTCAGATAGAGGAAGTATTAAAACAGATCCTAGAGGAAGCGACTCAAAATATTTGCTAACTTTATCTTTATCAGGTATTTTGTGTTCATAATCATTTTTTTGAAGAAGATTAGATTTAGCTATCGGAGCGTTATATAAATTGTTAATTGTATTAATTACTGAAGACAATTGTTTGCTTGCGGGTGATTCCAAAGTTATAGCGGACTTAGCAAAGGTTTTGATATCTTTGGTTGCTTCTCCTTGAATTTGTTTTATTGCCGAACAAAGAAGTTCAAATTGATCAGAGGTTTGAACCATTTGATTTCTATATATCCTTAAATTTACAACAAGTTCTTCGGCCCTTTTAACCGGATCCTGTTCTGTTTGCTTTGTGGCTTTTAGGGCGCTAATTTCATCTATCAAAGACACTACAGTACCCGTTCTTCCAACACCAGCCTTGCAGTGCACAAATAATTCCGCTTCTTTTTGTTCTTTAGGCAGTTGTTCCTTGCGCTCATTGACTAATTTTGCAAGCTGAATCACTTCTTGTGGATTGTCAGGGACTCCATGGTCTGGCCATGCGGTATAGTTAAACATTGTGAGTTTTTTATTTTCATATTGAGGAACTATCTCTCCTTGACTGTCACGAATTGTAAAAGTATGCTGAGAACCTATTATCTTATCTCCCAGTTTTAAGGGAATTGAAGTCGCTTCTCGATGAACTTTAAGATCTCCGGGTAAGTCAGCAACACGCCACGATCCATCGTGAGCTTTTTTCTCAGGAGCTCCGCTTTCACTCCAGTAATCATGACAGCCTTCACCACCCGTTCTTACTAGATTAAGAATAATGCCAGATCCAGCAAATGCAGCGTTAAAAAATTCCCCTATCGATCTTTCTACGGGAGCTTGTGCTGCAACATACGTCCCACCATTCATTTTTATTCTAGTCATATTAATTGGATTTACTGTTTCTGGCGGGATTAATCTATTTGTATGATCATATTCCTTTGATGTTGATCCGATATTCGAGAATTGGTAATAGCCTGCATTAGCACCAGCTTTGACTTCGATCTGGCGTTTGTCGTTTAGCTCTTTTCCGACTATCTTATTAAATAATTCTTTTCTTGATTCGCTGTCTTGAGGAGGGAGAATGCTTTTAGATGCAGTTCCTGTGACATCGGCTCTCTTTGGTGGTATTGGGGCAGTCGTGCCTGTAGAAGTAACAGTGTCCCATGTCTCAATGACTCGTGGTGTAATGTCTCGAGTAGAGAAAGGCAATCGTATTTCTGTCCCTGTCCCAAGACTTACAAGTTGTTGTCTTATGTTTGTCGCTACGTCAGCTACTACGTCAGCAATTACATATTTTAATTTATGGCTTTTGCCTTCTATTTTTGTTTCATAGACCTCTTGTAATTTGTCTAATTTTTCTAATGACTTAGGGTTTAATAAAAATTCGTTTAGTGTTCCTGCTTCTTTTACAAATGACTCTAAGGCCTCTTGAAATTTCATTGCTCCAGAATTTTTATTTTCATTTCCATTAATATTTTTGAATATCGCTAGAAGTTGTTCCATAGCTTTTATTGGATCAACATCACATTTAATTGATATAAGTGTTTTTATTAAATCAGGGTTATCCTTAGCTTCAGCGTTTAACTCTTTTTTTAACCTATTGAAATTAGGTTTGATTTGATCGTTCTCTAATGAATCGTATGTTATCGCCCGATTGGCCAAAGTTGTACCAGACGGATTCGTGTTGCTTTTTTGTAAAATTTCCTCAACAAAACCTAAAGATTTTTGAGCCAAGAATTTGAATTGATCTAGTCCATAGGAATGAATATTAATAGCATTTGGTTGTTCGAATTTATAGGTATATAGCGGCGGCTCTTTATATGGATTGTTGGGGTTACTTTGTAAATTCATAAAAATCCTATTGTTTGTAAAGTAGGTTTTATAAATTTAATTATATAATTATATAAATAAGTATAC
>JBAWZJ010000348.1:0-2190 GCA_037143085.1 Parachlamydiaceae bacterium
ATCGCTATCTTACCCGGAGTTTCCCGCAGTGGGTCGACGATTTCAGGCGCACGGCTTTTGGGGTGGAATGCAAATGATGCTGTTACTTTTTCTTTTTTATTGGCCATTCCGGCAATTTGCGGCGGGACGATTCTTGAGTGTTTTAAGGCATGGAAAACACCTGAGATGGCTTTAGAATTACCTATCGGTCACTATTTAGCGGGGTTTATCATTTCATTCATTGTCGGATTGGGAGCTCTGCGACTCCTGATGTTCCTTGCAGTCAAGAATAAATTCTCTTATTTTGCCTGGTATTGTCTAATCTTAGGGGGAAGCTGTATAGGATATTTCTGGTTGTAATGTGATTCAAAAACTGATCTTTTTAGCGCGCCAAAACACCAATTTTTGAGTTACATTCGGTTTATTCTGAGGCTTGTTGGATTCCGCCTTCCCATTCTTTCACATATTCTAGCAACACATCTCTAGAGGGATGACTTTGTAGAAGTGCATGGATACCGGGCTGACTGCTAAGGTGGGCAATCTTTGCCAACAAATGAAGGTGTTTTTTATCATCACTGGCAAAAAGGAAAAATAGGGTATGTATGGGCTTTCCATCAAGGGCACCGTATTCGATGGGCTTTTTTAACAAAACGACTGTAACGACGTCAAAATGGTTGCTCAGCAAAAAATCGCGTGTGTGAGGAATGGCAATTCCGGAGCCTAGAGCTGTCGATTGCAGTTGCTCTCTATCGATGAGAAGGTCAGAAATCACATCTGCATCTAAATTTAAGTCTGCTGCGACATGTTTCATCGTCGCTCGAATGATATCTTCCTTGCTGTTTCCTGAAATATTGTTTAGTACCCCACCTTTATTGATGGCTCGGTATAGGCTAAACTGTTTGCTGCCACGCTGATTGTGTACGATGGCATCAGCCGAAGGCTGAGGGACATCGCCGCTGCATTTGCCGGGTTTTTGGCGCATCACCCAGTCTTCGATCTCTTGTCGATTAAATCGATACTGTTGATTGATTCGGTATGCAGGAATTTTTCCATCAGCAAGCCAACGACGCAGCGTCGTTTCCGAAACATTAAGAATATCTACAACGTCTTTTATTTTCAGATCCATAACCACCTCACAGGAAAATTTTGATCATATCCTCTGGCGATTTCAATGTTAACAATTTTTTTCGAATTTTTTCTTCTTTGATCGCCTGCGTCAGTCCGGAAAGAATTTGAAGATATTCCGTTTGCTTGTCATCCGGGCCACCAATCAGGAAAATAACACGGACAGGAGCTCCATCTAAAGCATTCCATTCCAGTCCTTTATTTAAAACACCGATAACAATGAAAAAATCATCATAAGCAGATAATTTAGCATGAGGAATTGCTGTTCCCATGCCGATTCCAGTCGAGACAATTTTTTCTCGACCGATAATCGCTTCATAAAAAGCATTCTTATCCCGTAGTTTTCCCGACGTATAAGCAACATCGATAAGAGCTTTGATCGCTTCATCGCGAGATTCCGCATCGATGAAAACAATGAGTTGAGGGTCGAGGTAGTTCGATATTTTAATCATAAAATATTATTTTGTACCTGTGTGGCCAAAGCCTCCGGAGCCCCGTACAGTTTGTGCAAGTTCTTCTGTAAGATTGAACGTTGCTTGTAGGACAGGAGCTACAATGAACTGAGCGATACGCATTCCTGGAGTCACAATAAAAGGTTCTTTCCCGAAATTGATCAAAATCACTCCAACTTCGCCTCTGTAATCAGCATCGATCGTTCCCGGTGTATTAAGCACGCTGATTTGATGTTTTAAAGCTAAACCACTTCTTGGGCGGACTTGGATCTCATATCCGTGAGGAATGGCAAAACGCAGTCCTGTAGGAATCAAGCAGGAGCTTCCGGCGGGAATGACGACACTATCAGGAATGAATGCTTTTACATCAGCTCCAGAGGCTCCGGAAGAGGCGTAATGAGGAAGTTCTGCTCCGTCATTTGCAATTGTGGCAATTGATACTAGATCGTGTTCGTTTTTTTGTGTGTGCATAGACATTCTTTTAGTTGATCGTTTTAAGAAGAAGCTTTGCAACTTCTTTTCCTATATTTTCTACAGCTGTTTGTTGTTTTTCATTGATGAGAGATCCATCGGCATTAAATGCTTCATAAGCTTTACTTACTGTTTCTTGATGGGGGACGACAAGGACGTTGAT
>JBAWZJ010000349.1:0-2184 GCA_037143085.1 Parachlamydiaceae bacterium
CTTCTCCCTTACACGCGCCGCACTTGGTGCAATAATAATGACCCTCCCAGTCAGCAATTTCTGAGTAGTTATACCCTCCGCATCGCTTGCACCGCCATTGAACCCCTTTTGCCTGAAGTACGGAAATGTCCGGAGAATGGGCCACCACTTCCGGGCCAAAAAAAATAAGGGAAGTTAAAATAAAAATAATTATACGGTTCATACGTTATTGCATTTTATGTGTTGAGAGAAAGCCTCAAATTGTTTAGACTTGAACACTATGTTCTCGTAGCTCAGTGGATAGAGCGGTTGCCTCCTAAGCAACAGGTCGCGCGTTCGAGTCGCGCCGAGGACGTTGTCTATTTAGTCGTGCCTGAAAAAGTCTATTTAATCATTATCATGTCTTTTCCAAGGTAGTCTTTAATACCCTGTGCTATCCCCAAAGCTAAACTTTTCATATAGGCGGCATCTTTAATCTTAAGCACTTCATCGGCATTCGTAAGAAATCCCCCTTCAATCAACACTGCTGGCATTGTGGTTTCCCTAATTACTGAATAATTGCCGTGCTTAACACCGCGAGATTTCGCTTTTGTATTGCTAATCACTTTATTATGGATACATTGAGCTAACACCTTAGACTTAGCCACCCGGTTAGCATTACTGTCATCCTTGTAATAAAAGACCTCGACTCCTTCCGCATCTGTACTAGGAGCAGAATTATAGTGAATGCTAACAAACAACCTAGGGTTTTGCTTATTAGCAAAGAGAGAACGATCCTCCAAGGAAACAAATGTATCAATGTTGCGTGTCAACAACACCTGATACCCAAATTGCTGGAGATAATTTCTCACAAGAAGAGTTGTTGATAAATTGAGATACTTTTCTTGATATTGCGGTTTGCCTGCAGAGTGAGTCCCAAAATCTTCCCCTCCATGACCTGCATCCAAAACAATTGTCACTTTGTCAGTCGAGGGTTTCTTTGATGGCAGTTTCGGTACAACCGCAGCAACAGGATTTGAAGACACTACTGTGTTATCTACCTTCTTTGCTGGTGGTTGCACAGGATAATCTCTGCGCATACTTTGAGAACATCCGAAGAGGGATCCCAAAATGAGAAGTAAAAGAATTTTATTCATGTTTTCTTTAATAGACCTCTTGCATAACTAAGGTTCTGTCGATTTTCAGGTTCTTTTGAGCCGATTTTCGATTTCATATTGAGGGGGTAATATACTCCTGTCGATATTACCCCCTCAATTTGAATCGAAAAGCAGCCAAAATAATCCCGAAAATCGATGCCCCCTTAGTTATGCAAGAGGTCCAATGGTATTACGAAAGAGAGATTAGTTCCGCTTTCTGCTGGCACAGTTGAAATGCGACTTTCCTGTCGTCAAATTCGATCGTTTTGTGAGCAAAAATCTGGTACGGCTCATGCCCCTTGCCGGCAATGAGTATGATATCTTCCGGCGTTGCTATATCAATCGCTCTTTCGATGGCTTTTTTCCGGTCGAGTTCTACAATATAGCATCCCTTGTTTGAGAATCCAGCAATAATTTGACGGGCAATTTCCTCAGGGTCCTCATTTCGGGGATTATCTGATGTAACAATAACAATATCAGAATGTTCCTCACTGACACGCGCCATCCTTGGACGTTTTGCCGTATCGCGATTTCCTCCGCAACCGAAGAGTGTTATCACCTTTCCCTTTTTAAACTCTGCCAAACACTCCAGCACATTCAAAAGGGAGTCATCGGAATGAGCAAAATCAACATAAATCTTCAATCCTAAGGGATTTTCTACAGCTTGGAGCCTTCCTGGAACTGCCGGAGCTTTCTGTAAAACGGCAACAATATCTTCTAATGGAAACCAGCGACTTAATCCTACTCCTACAGCGGCTAGGCAGTTGTAAACATTAAATCTCCCTGATAATGCCCAAGAGAATGGAACGCGTTGCCCACGAAAATTGATCGTAAAAGACGCCCCTCCGGGCGATAGACAAATTTCTTCTGCTCTCAGGTCCGCTTGTCCACTAATGCCATATGTAATTAAATTTGCCTTAGTCCCTTCAATGATTTCACTCCACCATGGACTGTCGATATTGACAACAGCTGTTTTTGAATATGCTTTTTTCGAAGGAGTCAACGCATTCCGGAAAAGTCTATTTTTTGCTTTAGCATAATTTTCCATCGTCACGTGATAGTCCAAATG